>JAOPXA010000209.1 GCA_025965395.1 Nocardioidaceae bacterium
GAGGGACTTACGAACGCGCGCAAGCACGCACCGGATACGGCGGTGCAGATCTTCGTCGAAGGATCTCCCCTCGACGGTGTTCACGTCGCGATCCGCAATCCTCGCCGCGTGGGAGATCGGATCGAACGCTCCCCTCGCTCCGGCCTCGGACTCATCGGACTCGCCGAGCGCACGGAGCTCAGCGGCGGCACGCTCGACCACCACGTCAACGATCAGGGCGATTTCGAGCTGCGCGCCTGGCTACCGTGGGCTTTATGACCGAACCGATCCGCGTAGCAATCGTCGACGACGACGCGCTCGTGCGCGCGGGGCTCGCGCTCATCCTGGGTGGGGATCCGTCGATCGAGGTTGTTGCTGAGGCTGGCAATGGCAGGGAAGCACTCGACCTGCTCAGGGGCACGACGGCGGACGTGGTGTTGATGGACATACGGATGCCGGTCATGGATGGACTCGCCGCCACGCAAGAGTTGCTCACGTTGATGACTCCGCCCAAGGTGATCGTGCTGACGACGTTCGACGCAGATGAGTATGTCGTGCGCGCGCTCTCCAGTGGTGCCAACGGCTTCTTGCTCAAGGACACCCATCCGGCCGATATCGTCGATGCGATCAAACGGGTCGCGCTCGGCGAGCCGATGCTGTCGCCGAGCGTGACCGAGCAACTGATCCGCCAGGTCACCGATCAGGCACCCACCGAACGCCACGATCACGCATACGCACGCGTCAAAGAGCTGACTGAGCGTGAGCGCGATGTCGCGATCGCTGTGGGTCGGGGTCAATCCAATGCCGAGATTGCGATCGAGCTGCACATGAGCGTGGCGACCGTGAAGGCGCACATCTCGCACCTGTTCACCAAGTTGGATGCAACCAACCGGGTTCAGGTGGCGATTTGTATGCACGAAGCCGGCCTCCTCTGAGACTCTTTGCCGATCTTGAGGGTTTTGGGTAATCCTGGGTGCCCAAAATCCTCAAGATGCGTCGCTTGTTGGGTTGTCCACAGGGGGTATGAGGTCTCCTTGATCAGCCCCTGTGCCGCGAGCACGGTTGCGCCATGGAATCGATCATGCGCACCGGCGAAGCGGTGGCTCGCCACGGACGCGGAACTGTCCGGCACGCAATAGCCTCAGGGCGGTGGCAGCGGCCTGCTCGCGGAGTGGTTGTCACTCACAGCGGACCACTCTCGTCGTCTGAGCAGGACCTCATCGCGCTTGCCGTATGCGCTCCGGGATCGGCACTCGCAGGTCCAACCGCACTTGCATACGACGGATCACGGGATTCGAGCAGCCGGAGCGATTCGTCGTCCTCCCCGAGGGCGCAGATCGCCCACGCCTTTCGGCCCTCATCACGCACTGGAGCACCATTTTCGACGACGAGGATGTCCACCCCGATCGGACCCCTCGCCGCACACGGCCTGCTCGGAGTGTCGTGGACTTCGCTAGTTGGTGCAGGAGCGATCGCTACGCGCGTGCGATCGTTCTCGCCGCGTTCCAGCAAGGTCTGGTCGACACGCGGGCGATTCGGCAGGCGCTATCTCGCCGTGGTCCTTGCCGTCGGCGAGCGTTGATCGTCGAATCTATCCTCGACGCAGCGGGTGGAATCCAGTCGCTGCCTGAGCGAGATTTCGACGACATCTGCAGAAGAGCGGGCCTCCCGAAGCCGTCGAGGCAGCGCCGCGTGAAGGGACGTGATGGTCGCTATTACCTCGACGTGGCTTGGGATGAATTCGGCGTCGCGGTCGAGATCCACGGCATACCGCACCAGCGCATTCAGCGCTGGGACGCCGACATGCTGCGGGCCAATGAGATTGTCATCGGCGGCCGGCGGCTCATTGCTTTCAGCTCCTACGCGATCCGCCGCGAGCAGCAATTGGTGGCCGACCAGCTTCACCGCCTTCTCACCAGCGCCGGCTGGGACGGATCTGGAGGGTTTTGGGTAATCCTGGCTACCCAAAACCCTCAAGATCGGTCTGCGCACGAGCCGTCTGGTGACGGAATTCGAAGTAAATATTGAGTTACACGACGGAATCCCTTGGCCAAGAGGCCTACATGAGGGGATACTGGCAAGCATGGGCCTCAGCGACGAACCGTACAACAACGACGACCTCCAGAAAGCCGCCAAGGCGCACCTCTGGATGCACTTCTCCCGCCACGGGACGTATGACACCAACGACATCCCCATCATCACCAAGGGCGACGGTGTCTACATCTACGACAGCAAGGGCAAGCGCTATCTCGACGCGTTGGGGGGCCTCTTCGTCGTGCAGGTCGGCCACGGCCGCACCGAGCTTGCCGAGGCCGCCGCCAAGCAAGCCGCCGAGCTGTCGTTCTTCCCGCTCTGGACGTTCGCCCACCCCACCGCCATCGCGCTCGCCGAGCGGATCTCGGACTACGCACCAGGCGACCTCAACCGCGTGTTCTTCACGACGGGCGGCAGCGAGGCGGTCGAGACCGCTTGGAAGGCCGCCAAGCAGTACTTCAAGCTGACCGGCAAACCCGGCAAGCACAAGGTCATCAGCCGTCAGATCGCCTATCACGGCACGACGGCCGGAGCGCTGTCGATCACGGGCGTTCCCGCGCTCAAGGAGGCTTTCGAGCCCCTCGTTCCCAGCACCGTGCACGTCGCCAACACCAACTTCTACCGCGCTCCCGAGCACGGTGACGACCTCGAGGCATTCGGACGTTGGGCGGCTGACCAGATCGAGTTCGCGATCCTCGCCGAGGGTCCCAACACCGTGGCGGCCGTGTTCCTGGAGCCCGTGCAGAACGCTGGTGGTTGCTTTCCGCCGCCGCCCGGATACTTCGCGCGGGTGCGCGAGATCTGCGACCGTCACGACGTCCTGCTCGTCTCCGACGAAGTCATCTGCGCGTTTGGTCGCTTGGGCGAGATGTTCGGCGCGACGCGGTATGGCTACCAGCCCGACATGATCACGTGCGCCAAGGGGCTCACGTCAGGCTATTCGCCGCTCGGCGCGATGATCGCGTCCGAGAAGGTGATGGCGCCGTTCCTCGAGGGCACGACGTCGTTCGCCCACGGCTACACGTTCGGCGGGCATCCGGTCTCGACCGCGGTCGCGATGGCGAACCTCGACATCTTCGAGCGCGAGAAGCTCAACGAGCACGTCCGCGACAACGAGGGTGCGTTCAGGTCGACCCTCGAGAAGCTGTACGACCTCGACATTGTCGGTGACGTCCGTGGCGACGGGTTCTTCTATGGCATCGAGCTCGTCAAGGACAAGGCGACGAAGACCAGCTTCTCTGACGCAGAGTCCGAGAAACTTCTGCGCGGTTTCCTGTCCAAGGCGTTGTTCAACAACGGCCTGTACTGCCGCGCCGATGACCGCGGCGACCCGGTCATCCAGCTGTCGCCGCCGCTGATCGCCGACCAGAGCCACTTCGACGAGATCGAGCAGATCCTGCGCAGCGTGCTGACCGAGGCCCAGACCCTCCTCTAGCCCCCACCCCACCTGCTCGCGAGTCACGTACGGGCGGTCGCGAGTCGCGTACGGTGGCTCGCGAGTCACTCAGCCTGATCCGTACGTCAGACGAGCGCCTTTTGCTGGCGGCGGCGCAAGACCTCGCCACCCAGCACGAATGCCA
>JAOPXA010000221.1 GCA_025965395.1 Nocardioidaceae bacterium
AAGCGTGCGAGATCTCGACGCGAGCCCTCACAGATCTCTACGAAGGTCCTCTCGCGGGCCGCACCGAACGCGCCATTGCCAGGGATCTCGAGTCGCGCATGCTCGACCTTGGCGCCGACGGCATCGCGTTCGAGACGATCCTGGCGACGGGACCCAACAGTGCGATCCCGCACCACGCTCCAACCAATCGCGTCACGAAAAAAGGCGATCTGCTCAAGATCGACTTCGGCGCCTTGGTCGGCGGCTACCACGCCGACTGCACACGTACGGTCGTGCTCGGCGCGGCTCAGGACTGGCAACGCGAGATCTATGCCGCCGTCAGGGCATCTCAGCAGGCCGGGGTTGACGCCCTCGTCGCGGGCAATCCGATCGGCGCGTCGAAGGTTGCGGCGGACGCCGCGTTGGCCGATGCAGGGTGGCTCGAGCACTTCACGACGGGCCTCGGGCACGGGGTCGGGTTGCAGATCCACGAGGACCCGTTTCTCCATACCGATCACACCGGTAAACTAATCCCTTGCATGACGCTGACGATGGAACCCGGGGTCTATCTTCCCGGTCGCGGCGGTGTGCGCATCGAAGACACCCTCGTCATCACTGGCGGCGCCGCTGAGGCGCTGACCGCGATGACCAAAGACTTGTTGGAGCTCGCCTGATGGCAACCACGAACGATATCAAGAACGGCCTGGTCCTCAATCTCGACGGACAGCTCTGGACCGTGACTTGGTTCCAGCACCACAAGCCCGGCAAGGGTGGCGCGATGGTCAAGACGACCATCAAGAACGTCATGACCGGCAAGATCGTCGACAAGACCTTCAACGCCGGGCTCAAGATCGAGACCGCGAGTGTCGACAAGCGCGACATGCAGTTCCTCTACCACGACGGCGACTCATACGTCTTCATGGATACGAGCAACTTCGAGCAGATGAACATCTCGGATGCGACCGTTGGCGAGGCGAAGGACTTCCTTCTCGACAATCAGGAAGTCATGGTGGCGGTCAACGAAGGCAACCCGCTCTACATCGAGCTTCCTGCGTCCGTCGAGCTGCTCATCCAGTACACCGAGCCGGGCCTTCAGGGCGATCGCTCGAGTGGCGGCACAAAGCCCGCGACGCTCGAGACGGGTCGTGAGATCCAGGTTCCGTTGTTTATCACGACCGGCGAAAAGGTTAAGGTCGATACCCGCGACGGTAGCTATCTTGGGCGCATCAGCAGCTGATGGGTGCTCGTACGAAGTCACGCAAACGCGCTCTTGACGTCTTGTTCGAGTCCGAATTGCAAAGTCTGTCCACGGGCAAGACGCTTGCTGAACGACGCGCAGACGCCGACCCGCCGGTCAACGACTACACGGTTTTTCTAGTCGAGGGCATCATCGCTCACGTCGATCGCCTGGATGCGCTGCTGAGTGAGCACGCGGTGGGCTGGACCCTGGATCGTATGCCCGGCGTCGATCGCAACCTGCTGCGCATCGGGGCTTACGAGATCCTCTACGTCGACGACGTTCCCGATGCCGTCGCGGTGAGCGAAGCGGTCAATCTCGCGAAGGATCTCTCGACCGATGAGAGCCCGGCGTTCATCAACGGCCTGCTCTCGAAGATCGTCGAGCTGAAGCCCACGCTCACCACCCCTTAAACCCGCGGGGGTGGGTGGGCAACCTTTGAGCTGCGTTGAGTGGTTGCTGACGCACCGCTACGTGGGTGGGTAGGTTGCGGAGCCACCGCCGAGGCAGGTGACCGTACGTGACTCGCGGCCGACCGTACGTGACTCGCGAGCGATGCGGTAGGGTGGAGCGAACTTTAGACATCCTTTAACCACCGTCCTGTGAGGCGGAGAAGGAGGTCAGACGGTGTCTTCTACGTCTGCTTCGCCGCGTGCTCGCGTGGTCCTCGATGACCGCGACATCTCTCGAGCCCTCACGCGCATCACTCACGAAATCCTCGAGCGCAACCGCGATTCACGCGGTCTCGTCATCCTCGGCATCCCGACGCGCGGAGTCCACCTCGCAAGCCGCATCGCCGCCCGTATGAGCGAGGTCGAGGGCCGCACGATCGCCCACGGCGCTCTCGACATCACGATGTACCGCGACGACCTGCGCATGAAGCCCGCCCGGGCCCTCGAGCACACGTCCATCCCCGAAGACATCGACGGCAAGACCGTCGTCCTGATCGACGACGTGCTCTTCTCCGGCCGTACGATTCGCGCGGCCCTCGACGCCCTCAGTGACATCGGCCGTCCCAGAGCCGTCCAGCTGGCGGTGCTCGTCGACCGCGGTCACCGCGAGCTTCCGATCCGCGCTGATTTCGTCGGCAAGAACCTCCCGACCTCGCTCAGCGAGAAGGTCAGGGTGCGCCTGAGTGAAAGCGATGAAGCCGACCAAGTGACGATCGAGGGGGGCGAGGCCGCATGAGGCACCTGCTGAGCGCCGGCGACCTGAGCCGCGACGAAGCCATCCAGATCCTCGACACGGCCGAAGAACTTCTGAATGTCGCCAGCCGGCCCATCAAGAAACTCCCTACGCTGCGTGGTCGCACGGTGGTCAACCTGTTCTACGAGGATTCGACCCGCACGCGCATCTCGTTCGAGGCGGCCGCAAAGCGCCTCTCGGCTGACGTCATCAACTTCTCCGCCAAGGGCTCGAGCGTCTCCAAGGGCGAGAGCCTGAAGGACACCGCCCTCACGCTTCAGGCGATGGGCGCTGACGCGGTCGTCATCCGTCACCACCTGTCTGGCGCGCCGCACCGCCTCGCCTCCTCCGGCTGGATGCACGGCGCGATCGTCAACGCCGGAGACGGCACGCACGAGCACCCCACGCAGGCGCTCCTCGACGCCTTCACGATGCGCCGCCACCTCGGTGATCTCACCGATCGGCGCATCACGATCGTGGGCGACGTCCTGCACAGCCGTGTTGCCCGCTCGAACGCGTTGCTGCTCTCCACGCTGGGTGCCGAGGTGACACTTGTCGCCCCGCCCACGCTGCTCCCGGTCGGTGTCGAGAAGTGGCCTGTGCACACCACGTACGACCTCGACAGCGCGCTCCACAAGGCTGACGCGGTCATGATGCTGCGGGTGCAGGCCGAGCGTATGCAGAACGCGTACTTCCCCAGCGCCCGCGAGTACAGCCGCCGCTACGGACTCGATGCCCGCCGCATGGGGATGCTCCCCGACCACGCGATCGTCATGCACCCCGGGCCGATGAACCGCGGTATGGAGATCTCCGCCGAAGTCGCCGACTCGGTGCGCTCGGTCATCGTCGAGCAGGTCACTAACGGTGTCGCTGTCCGCATGGCCGTCCTCTACCTGCTGCTGAGCGGCAGCAACGAATCCGATCCGATCCCGGAGAGTCTTGTATGAGCGCCTATCTCATCCGCAACGCCAACATTCTCGGCGAGCAGGTGGCCGACATCCTCGTCCGCGACGGTGTCATCGAGTCGATCGGTTCGGCGCTTGCGGCCGACGACGCCACAGTCGTCGAGGCGAAGGGTCTCATTGCGCTTCCGGGCCTCGTCGACATCCATACACACCTGCGCGAGCCGGGCCGCGAGGACGCCGAGACGGTCCTCACCGGTAGCCAGGCTGCGGCGCGAGGCGGCTACACCGCGGTCTTCGCCATGGCCAACACCGAGCCGGTCGCGGACACCGCCGGCGTCGTGGAGCAGGTCTGGCGCCTCGGCAAGGAAGCCGGCTACGTCGACGTCCAGCCGGTCGGCGCTGTCACGGTCGGTCTCGCGGGCGAGCGCCTCGCCGAGCTAGGCGCCATGGCCGACTCAGCCGCCCAAGTCCGCGTCTTCTCCGACGACGGCAAGTGCGTCCACGACGCGGTGCTGATGCGTCGGGCACTTGAGTACGTCAAGGCGTTCGGCGGTGTGATCGCCCAGCACGCGCAAGAGCCTCGCCTCACCGAGGGCGCGCAGATGAACGAAGGCGAGCTCTCCGGCATCCTCGGGCTCACCGGTTGGCCCGCCGTCGCCGAGGAAGCGATCATCGCTCGCGATGTCCTTCTCACCGCGCACGTCGACTCGCGCCTGCACGTGTGCCACCTCTCGACCAAGGGTTCGGTCGACATCGTGCGGCAAGCGAAGGTGCGCGGCGTCAACGTCACCGCCGAAGTCACCCCTCACCACTTGCTCCTGACCGACGAGCTCGCCCGCAGCTACAACCCGATCTTCAAGGTCAACCCGCCGCTGCGCACCGCCGAGGACGTCGAAGCCGTCCGCGCGGGCCTAGCTGACGGCACGATCGATGTCGTGGGCACGGACCACGCCCCGCACCCCATGGAAGACAAAGAGTGCGAGTGGTCGAGCGCGGCATTCGGCATGCTCGGCCTCGAGGAGGCACTCGGTGTCGTCCAGCTCACGATGGTCGACACGGGCAACCTGACCTGGGCCGGAGTCGCCGATCGAATGTCGTTCACGCCGGCCAAGATCGGCAGGCTCGCCGACCAAGGCCGCCCGCTCGTCGCTGGCGAGCCCGCCAACATCTGCCTCTACGACCCCGACGCTGCGCGCACCGTCGATCCTTACGCGAGCGCATCCAAGTCCCGCAACAACCCCTACGCCGATCGCGAGCTGCCAGGAGCCGTCGTCGCGACGTTCCTGCGCGGCGTGCCTACGGTGCTCGATGGCAAGCTCCAGGAGATCTCAGCATGACGAACGAGGCAATTCTCGTACTCGAAGACGGTCGTACGTTCCACGGTGAGTCCTACGGTGCAGTGGGAGAGACCTTCGGTGAGGCGGTCTTCCAAACCGGTATGAGCGGCTACCAGGAGACGCTGACCGACCCGTCATATCGCCGCCAGATCGTCGTGATGACGGCGCCGCACATTGGCAACACAGGCGTCAACGACGAGGACGACGAGTCGAGCCAGATCTGGGTCGCCGGCTACGTCGTACGCGACCCTGCTCGGGTGCCCAGCAACTGGCGATCACGGCGCTCGCTCGCCGACGAGCTGGTCTCGCAGGGCATCGTCGGCATTAGCGGCATCGACACGCGAGCGCTCACGCGCCACCTGCGCGAGCGTGGCTCGATGCGCGCGGGCATCAGCTCCGCCTCGACCGACTCGGATGCGCTGCTGGCCAAGATTCTCGACTCGCCATCGATGGCTGGCGCCAACCTCGTCGATGAGGTGACGACAAGCAAGACGTACGTCGTGGAGGCGCACGGCACCAAGCGGCTCACGGTGGCCGCGATCGACCTCGGCATCAAGGGCATGACGCCCTATCGCATGGCTGAGCGCGGCATCGAGGTCCACGTCATGCCCGCGACCTCGACAATCGACGACATCCGCGCGATCAGCCCCGACGGTGTCTTCTTCTCCAACGGGCCCGGCGACCCGGCGGCCGCCCAGAAGGCGGTCGCGCTGCTCCGTGAGGTGCTGGCCGACAAGATCCCGTATTTCGGCATCTGCTTCGGCAACCAGATCTTCGGGCGGGCACTGGGCCTCGGCACCTACAAGCTGGGCTATGGGCACCGCGGCATCAACCAGCCCGTGCAGGACCTCACGACCGG
>JAOPXA010000255.1 GCA_025965395.1 Nocardioidaceae bacterium
AACGCGGCGACGAAGGACACCGGAACCATCACGGAGAAGGACTCATAGATCACGGCGAGCACGTGGGCGGCGACGTCGCGGCCCAAGAGGTCATGCAGCAGGACAGCCGGGCTGTTGCCAAAGAACAGCCACTTGTCGAAGCGAAGCAGCGCATCGTCCTGGTCGGGCCTGAAGGCCACCCAGCTCTTGAGGTTGCGGTAGCAGATGTAGATGAGGTGATAGGCGAGGAGACCGCTCAACGCAAGCGCCAGGCGCTCCCTTGGCCACCGTCGACGCATCTCGGCGAACACCTTTGGCACGGAGAACCCGCCGCGACGCGAGCGGAACACCGCGTCAGCCAGGATGAGCACGCCGAACAACAGGAGCGACAAAGCGAATCGCAGGCGGAAGATCGAGCCCGAGGGGTCGCGGAGTGGGACGCCGACCTGGTGCGATCGGATCGCCGTGATGACGACGAAAACCGCGACCGTGGCCCAGATAGCAATCAGCCAGCGATATCCGCGCACGCCCTTAGCCGGGTCGTCAACGACCAGGGGCTTGTCGAACGACTGCGGGGACGAAATGGTGCTACCTCTATATCCGTTTGGCCAGGGAGTTACCCGGGACCGTCGATCAAATTTAGTCGGTGTTGATGAAAACTATCCGCCAGCCACGCCTCATGAACAGGACTGGGTCGTAAGGAGACCGTATCTTGTTGGCTGGCGCACCCCGAAATCTTGGCGACACAAAAGTATCAAGTTAGACGAATCTGAAACTTGGACCTACAACCAACACCGTACGCTTGACGGTGAAAGGGAGTAATCCTCAACAACTGCGTCGACATACCGGGTGATCAATTCGCTCCGGTGCAGGAGGCCACACCACGTGGCGGATGAGACTTTCCCACAGAAAGTGCTTTCCCCTTCATGGATGCGTTCCTGCTCAGCACCGCGGTTATCTTTGTGGCCGAACTCGGCGACAAGAGCCAGCTCATGGCTCTGACGTTTGCCACGCGTTATCGGTTCCGCGACGTCATCATCGGCATCATCGCCGCCACGTCGGTCGTCCACCTCGCGTCCGTGGCCATTGGTGCGGTGATCGGCGCCCAGTTCGAGAGCGCCCAGGGCACCATCTCGGTCATCGCCGGCGTCGCGTTCCTCTTCTTCGCCGCCTGGACCTTCCGCGGAGACAAGCTCAACGACGAGGAAGACACGAAGGCCGAGCGCAACCAGACAGCGGTGATCTTCGCCGTCGCGTTCGCCTTCTTTCTCGCCGAGCTGGGTGACAAGACCATGCTCGCGACCATCACGCTTGCGACCCAAGAGGGCTGGCTGGGCACGTGGATCGGCAGCACCGTCGGTATGGTCGCGGCGGATGCCCTCGCGATCGTGGTCGGCGCCATGCTCGGCAAGCGGCTGCCGGAGAAGGCGATCCGCTACGCAGCTACCGCGGCCTTCGTGGGATTCGGCGTCGCGCTCATCGCTGGAGGCCTTTCCTGATCCGCGCGCCCGGCGTACAGTGCACGCGTGATCAGCGAGACGATTTCTATCAGCACACCCGACGGCATTTCCGAGGCGTATGTCACCCGGCCCGATGAGGGCGACCACCCCGCAGTGCTCTTCTACATGGACGCGATCGGCTTGCGTCCGCAGCTCCATGACATGGCCGATCGCATGGCCGCGTGGGGCTACGTCGTGCTCGTCCCGAACGTCTTCTACCGCGACGGGACGGCCGACGAGCTAGCCCCGACCGAAGACCTGCGCGTGCCTGAGAACCGCGAGAAGTTTTTTGGCGGCGTGATGACGCGCGTGCATGCCTATACCCCGGATCTGTCGATGCCGGACGCTCACGCATACGTCGATCGCTTGCTTGCTCTGCCCGGCGTCACAAGCGGGCCCATCGGAGTGACCGGCTACTGCATGGGTGGCGCTCTCTCTTTGCGCACCGCTGGCGAGATGCCTGACGTTGTCGCTGCGGCTGGCAGCTTCCACGGCGGCAACCTCGCCACGGACGCCGCTGACAGCCCGCACCTCGTGGCCACGCGCGCTGCGGCCGAGCTCTACCTCGGGCATGCCGACAACGACGGGTCGATGCCGCCTGAGCGGATCGCCAAGCTCGAGGCGGCCTTCGACGAGGCCGGACTCACGTACACCTCCGAGCTGTACCCGGACGCACCGCACGGCTACACCATGGCCGACTCGTCGATGTATCACGAGCAGGCCGCCGAGCGGCACTTCCGCGAGCTCGAAGCACTCCTCGCCCGCACCCTCGGCTGACCCGCCCCCCAACCACTTCTGCGTGAAGGGTTGGCTGGAAATTTGGGTTGGGGTACGCCGGGAGCGAACATGGCTCCGCGGCAGGAACAACGCGCGAATCCGCATGGTTGAGTCGAATACGCTCAACTTGAGGAGAAGCAGTGAGTGATCTACAGAAGTTTCCCGTTCTCGCCCTCGCCGACGTCGTCGTGCTGCCCGGCATGGTCGTCCCGATCGAGCTTGACGAACCCGCACGCGCCGCGGTCGACGCCGCGCGCACCAGCAACGACGACCGCCTGCTCGTCGCCCCACGACTCGATGACCGCTACGCCACGTACGGCGTCGTCGCGACCATCGAGCAGGTCGGCCGACTCTCGAGCGGTGGTCCCGGTGCCGTGATCCGCGCCGGCGAACGTGCCCACATACGGTCCGGCGTGACCGGACCCGGAGCTGCCCTCTGGGTCGAGGCCGAGATCATCGAAGACGGCGAGCACGCCGACGAGGTCTTCGACCAGGCAGCGACCTACAAAGCGCTGCTCGTGCAAGTGCTGCAGAAGCGCAACGCGTGGCAGATCATCGACTCCGTGCAGCAGATGACGGACCCGGGATTGATCGCCGACCTCGCGGGCTACGCCACCTGGCTCAGTTCCGAGAAGAAGCGCGAGCTGCTCGAGACTCCCGATGTGGGCGAGCGCCTGACGCTGCTGACCGCCTGGGTGCAGACATACCTGACAGAGGCCGAGGTCAATGACGACATCGCCGGCGCCGTGCGCGACAAGGTCGAGAAGGACCAACGCGAGTTCCTGCTGCGGCAGCAGCTGTCCGCGATCCGCAAGGAGCTTGGCGACGACGAGCCTGAAGGGACGCAGGACTACCGCACGCGCGTCGAGGAGGCGGACCTGCCCGACGACGTGCGCAAGGCCGCTCTCCGCGAGGTCGGCAAGCTCGAGCGCGGAAGCGAGCAGAACCCCGAGGCGGGCTACATCCGCACGTGGCTCGACACCGTGCTCGAGCTGCCCTGGGGTGTCCGCACGACCGACAACACCGACATCGCCGGTGCGCGTGAGATCCTCGATGCGGACCACCACGGTCTCGATGACGTGAAGGACCGGATCGTCGAGTACCTCGCCGTGCGCGCGAGGCGCACCGAGCGCGGACTGCAGGTTGTTGGCGGACGAGGATCAGGAGCCGTGATGGCCTTGGTCGGGCCTCCCGGCGTCGGCAAGACGTCGCTTGGCGAAAGCGTCGCCCGGGCCCTCGGCCGCAACTTCGTTCGGGTCGCCCTTGGTGGCGTGCGCGACGAGGCCGAGATCCGTGGCCACCGTCGGACGTACGTCGGCGCCCTACCCGGCCGTATGGTGCGCGCGATCGGTGAGGCAGGATCGATGAACCCGGTGATCCTGCTCGACGAGATCGACAAGGTCGGCGCCGACTGGCGCG
>JAOPXA010000289.1 GCA_025965395.1 Nocardioidaceae bacterium
AGGGGGAAGCCCAGGAAGACCAGCACGCTCACGGTGATGGCGGCGATCGAGAAATCAGCGCTCGTTGTCTCAAGGCCGAGCCATCCCGGCAAGGTCTGGAGATAGAACCAACCAAGGGCTGCGAACGCGAAGACCTGGAAGACCGAGTTGATCGCGACGAGCACGGCTGCAGCCTCACGGTCACCGCACGCTAGATCGTTCCAGATGAGCACCATCGCGATGCACCGCGCGAGGCCCACGATGATCAGCCCGGTGCGGTACTCGGGCAAGTCGGGCAGCAGCAACCATGCCAGCGCGAACATGAGCGCGGGGCCGAGAATCCAGTTCATGAAGAGCGAGGCACCGAGCAGGCGTCGATCGCTCGTGATGCGCGAAGTCTCGCTGTAACGGACCTTCGCGAGCACCGGATACATCATGACGAGCAGGCCGATCGCAATCGGCACGGACACCGATCCAACCGAGAAGGCGTCGAGTGCGTCGGTCAAGCCCGGGATGGCACGCCCGAGCACGAGGCCGAGCGCCATCGCAAGGACGATCCACACCGGCAGGAACCGATCGAGATGCGACAGCCGCTGGATGACCGGCTCGTCAACGCCCGCCGTGGCGATGTCGCCGGATGCCTCGTTCACTGCGTTTCCTTGACATGGTTACATCGACAGGTATCGATATAGAGAGCGTAACAATTCATCGACGTATGTCAATGCAAGGTGCATACTGGACTCATGACCACGTTGCTAACGGTGTTGGATCAGCCTGCTGAGCTCTGCTGCACGCCCATCACCCGCGATGCGATGAGTGCCGAGAACGCTGCCTTGCTTGCTGCGAAGTTCAAGGCGATCGGCGACCCGACGCGACTGCGTCTCCTGTCCTTGGTTGCCGCGCACGACGGCAACGAGGCCTGCGTCTGCGATCTCAACGAGCCGCTCGATCTGTCTCAACCGACGGTGTCCCACCACCTCAAGATCCTCGTCGACGCGGGTCTTTTGACGCGCACCAAGCGCGGCACGTGGTCGTTCTACGCACTCGTGCCCGGCGCGCTCGACAACCTCGCCGACATCCTGCGAACTCCCGCAAGCTGAGTGTCGCGGGCTACCCGATGAGTCGGTCGAGCTCAGCGCGTACGTGTTGCAACGCCGGGTTGGCCGCTGTCGAATGCCGCCAGGCCGCCTGCACGCGGCGCGTAGGAATCGGATCGACAACTTCGACCGCAATGACCTCGGCAGGCAGGATCTCACGACCGAGCCGCGGCACGAATGCGGTCGTGACACCGTGTTGCACCAGAGCGATGTGGGTGCTGAAGTCGCCGTCGTAGTAGGCGATATTGGCCGTGAAGCCCGCGCCGGAAAACAACTGGACGAGCCCCTCGTTGCAGATCGTCCCTCGCGGCGTGGCGACCCAGGTCTCGTCGGCGAGGTCGGCCGGCGTGAGAGACACAGCCCCAGCGAGCGGGTGATCACGATGCATGAGGGCGTCGACACGGTCGACGAGCAGGGTGGAGCTATCGAGGGAGGCCGGAATCTCGAGCACGACGGTGTTCCAGTTGTGCACGATCGCGAGGTCGGCCCCACCGCGCTCCACGAGAGCCAGCGCATCCCACGGGTCCAGCTCGATCACCGTCACATGCAGGGCCGGGGCCGTGTCGCGAAGCCGTGCGAGGAGCGGAGCGATCAGCCCTTTGCCGGCGGTCGAGAACGACGAAATCCGGATGGTGCCGTCCACCGGCGCGTCGGCCGACAGCGCCAAGCTCTCGAGCGATTCGATGTCGGAGAACAAGCGATCCCCTCGCTCGGCGACCAGTCGTCCGTGCTCGGTGAGGATCACGCGACGACCCACTCGTTCGAGCAACGTTGAGCGCGTATGTCGTTCGAGTCGCTTAATTTGCTGGGAGACGGCCGACGGCGTGAATCCGAGGCTCTCCGAAGCAGCGACGACGGAACCGTTGTCGCGTACGGCGATCAACGCGCGCAGCGCACCCAAATCGATCATGTAGCGACGCTACCTGATTAGGGGTGGAAAGTATCGCTTTAATTTCATGATTGAGCCTGCCATGGTAGAGGTATGACACTCCGACACAGCGCGCTCGCCACCCTCGTCGCGCTGATCTGGGGACTCAACTTCGTGGTCATCGACCGAGGTCTCGAAGGGTTTCCGCCGTTCCTGTTCCTGGCGTTGCGCTTCCTGCTCGTCTCGATTCCGGCGGTCTTCTTCATCCCCCGTCCCGATGTTGGCTGGAGCGTCATTCTGGCCGTCGGCGCGTTCCTGAGCCTAGGTCAATTCACCTTCCTCTACCTTGCCCTGCACCTCGGAATGCCGGCCGGACTGGCCTCGCTCGTCCTCCAGGCACAAGTCATGCTGACAGTCGTCCTCGCCGCCGGAGTTCTGGGCGAGCTTCCCTCGCGACGTCAAGTCATCGGTGTCGTCGTCGGCATGCTCGGACTCATGCTGGTGATCTCGGCTCACGGCATGAGCGCGCCACTCATTCCCGTCTTCGTGACCCTGCTCGCCGCGACCTCGTGGGCCATCGGCAACGTGCTGAGCCGCAGGTCCAAGGTGGCGTCAGGTCTGGGTCTTGTGGTGTGGTCGGGTCTCGTGGTCCCGATCCCCGCAGCGGCACTCTCGCTCCTCATCGATGGTCCCGACGAAGTGCAGCGCGCACTCACGCACATCTCGACTGCAGCGGTGTTGAGCACGCTCTACACGGCGATCTTCGCTTCTCTCGTCGGATACGGCATCTGGAACTCACTGATGGCGAAGTACCCGACAAGCTCCGTGGTGCCCTTCACGCTGCTCGTCCCGGTCGTCGGGATAGCGGCGGCGTGGGCGTTCCAGGACGAAGTGCCCGCCCACGCCGAGGTTTGGGGCGGCGTCATCATGCTGGCAGGACTGGCCGTCGCGACGATCACGTGGGAGCGCTCGCGGAAAGGCCGCGCGATCGACTCTGCTCGGGAACCCTCGGCAACGTCCGCGAGTTGACGTAGGTATGGAGGTAATTCGACGATGAAATGTCCACACGATGGCAGCACCCTGGTGATGAGTGAGCGTTCGGGCATTGAGATCGACTACTGCCCTGAATGCCGAGGCGTATGGCTCGACCGTGGCGAGCTCGACAAGATCCTCGACCGCGCAAGCGCAGCTCCCGCAGTAGCTCAACCGCTCTCGCACCAACCCGATCCGGTTCGCTATCAACGGCAGCCGGAACAGCCCCAGTATGGGCGCAAGAAGAAACGCGAAAGCTGGTTGAGCGAGATCTTCGACTAGCCCTGCGGCGCGTCCTTCGGGCCGGCTAGTAGGGTGGAGAGCATGTCCAGCACCGAAGTCACGTTTCAGGCTCAAGGACTCAGCATCGTCGCGGACCGGTGGTTGCCGCCGGACGGCGTGGAGTCGCGCGGGACGGTTATTCTCCTTCACGGTGGTGGCCAGACGCGTCACTCGTGGAGCAAGACTGGAGCGCGTTTCGCAGCATTTGGCTGGACCTCATACGCGATCGATGCCCGTGGCCATGGCGACAGCGAGTGGTCCCCCACCGGCGACTACTCCATGGATGCGCTCGTGGGCGACCTGCACGCGATCATCGACGCAATCGACGTTCAACCGATTCTGGTGGGCGCGTCACTCGGTGGGCTGACCTCCCTCGTGGCTCAAGGAGAGTCCCCCGATCTTGCGCGCGCGATGGTCCTGGTCGACATCGCTCCCAAGATGGAGCGCGCGGGCATTCGACGGATCCTCGACTTCATGGCAGAAAATCCGAGCGGGTTTGCAAGTCTCGAAGAAGTCGCCGCCGCTATCCAGGCGTACAACCCCCGACCCGACCGCCCCGTCAACCTCGACGGACTGAAGAAGAACGTGCGCCTGCATGACGACGGACGTTGGTATTGGCACTGGGACCCAGCGTTTCTCAACATGGGCGACGAAGCATCCCGTGACACCCGGCAGTCACGTTTGGATGCAGCAGCGGCGAACATCCATATCCCTACGTTGTTGGTGCGAGGCGCCAACTCTGATGTTGTCAGCACCGAGGGCGCCGAGGAACTGCAGAAGTTGATTCCTGGTGCACAGGTCAGCGAAGTGGTCGCTGGCCACATGGTCGCTGGCGACGACAACGACGTCTTTGCCGAACGCGTCGTGGAGTTCCTCGACGACGCGCTCCCCGCGTAATTCGCTGGTTGAGCTTGTCGAAACCCCGATGTCAGTGGCACCTGGGACCATGCCGGCGCATTGCGAATTCGGCTGGAATCGCAGCGCATGTGCCCGACATTGGGGTTGGCTTTTGTCGGCGCGACGTGCAATAATAGAACATACGTTCGAAATATCGCGTTCCGTCTAAGGACCCACCGTATGACTGCCCAACCCTTGTTCGCACCGCATCCGGTGCTCGCAGGTCTTGGTGCTGCGCGGTCGACGCTGGCTCAGTTGCATCAGACGCCTCTAGCGGGATTGTCGGCGAATGAGCTGGCGGGTGCGGTCTCTGACGCACACCGCCTGGTCGCACAGGCTGAGTCGGTCGCGATGCTGCTCACGGTGGAAGCTGAGAAGCGTGACGTGGCCCGGAGCCAGGGTGCGACATCGACCGCAGCGATGATTGCCGGTGCCTTCGGTGGCGACAGGGCCGCCGCAGCGAAAGAGTTGAAAGTCGCCCAACAGTTGCAAACATCTGCGCCACTAACCCAGAAGGCAATGGCGCAGGGACAGGTCTCGCGGGAACAGGCTGAGCTGATCACCAAAACCATGACCACCCTCCCCAAGACGGTCACCGACGCTGAACGTGAAGCGGCCGAAACCACGCTGGTTAGCGACGCACAATCCTTGACGTTGAAAGACCTCAGCCGGCGAGCATTGCGGATCGCGGACGTATTCGCCGAACCACCGGTCGTCGACCAGATCGAGGGCGACGCGTTGATCGCACGAGACAAAGCGGCCTGGCGCAAAACCACGTTTTGGATGCTCGATCAGGGCGACGGAACCGTCAAAGGTGGGTTCGTGATCCCCGAAGCCCACGCCGACATGCTCCGCACACCCCTCGAAGCGATCGCCGCGCCCCGCAGAGACGCACTCAAGCACGGCGCACCCGGCAACGAACTCGGTAGTATCGACGACGGGACCGGTGACTCGACCCGGACCTATCCAGAAAAGATGGGCCACGCGTTCCTGGAGTTGATCACCCATATTCCTGCCGACCGGCTCCCCACCTCCGGTGGTGTCGGGGCCACCGTGACCGTCAACCTCGACTACACCCAACTGGTTTCCGGGATCGGGGCTGCGACCCTCTCAACCGGCACGAGGATCCCGGTCGAACAAGCCCGGATGACGGCCTGCAACCACCACATCCTTCCCATGGTCTTCGCAGGCAAACCCTTCCCCCTCGAACTCGGCCACGACGCACGACTCTTCTCCCGAGCCCAACGCATCGCCTTAGCGGCCAGAGACGGTGGGTGCGCGTTCCCAGGATGCGACAGGCCCCCACCCTGGTGCGAAGGACACCACGCGAAAAATCCCTGGGCCCAAGGCGGCGAAACCAACCTCGACGAAGGCATCCTGCTCTGCGCAAGACACCACCACACCATCCACCACCACGGCTGGGACGTCCACCTCGACCACCACAACCAACCCTGGTTCACGCCACCCGCATCAATCGACCCCCAACGCAAACCCCGCCAAAACACCCGCTGGAAACCACCCAAACAAACAACCGACTAAGCAATAACCCGGCGTATGGCCCCAGCGACTTCCGAAGCGGCGGTGTCTAAGTCTTCGTCGGTTGCCTCGCGATCAAACGTGAAACGTACGGCGGTCTGAGCTGTCTCTGCGTCGAAGCCCATGGCCGTCAGGACGGGTGAAGGTTCGTCACTGCCCGCAGCGCATGCCGACCCGCTCGAGCAGAGGATGCCCCGGGACTCAAGTTCCAGCAAGATGGCCTCGCCACTTGTGCCGGGGAAGCAGAAGGATGCACTCCCCGGCAGTCTCCTCGTCGGATGCCCGGTCAGAACTGCGGTAGGCACGTCGGCAAGAACGCGCTTGATGAAGTCGTCGCGGCGCGCGATAACGGGGTCATTGTCTCCGCCCGCGAGGCGCAAGGCGGTCGCCATACCCACTGCAGCAGCAACGTTTTCCGTCCCAGAACGACGGCCTTGTTCTTGTCCTCCGCCATGGATCAAGGGTTCCCACGGCGTGCGACGTTGAACGTACAAGATGCCGATCCCCTTGGGCGCGCCAAGCTTGTGACCCGAGATGCTCATCGCCTGGACTCCCAAGGACTCGACCTTGAGGTCTAGCCAACCGGCCGCCTGGACAGCATCGGTGTGCAAGGGGATGCCGCGAGGTTGAGTGAGAGCACTTACCTCAGCGAGCAGCTGGATTGTCCCGACCTCGTTGTTGGCGTACTGGATGCTGACGAGAGTCGTGTCGTCGCGCAGGGCCGCGCTGAGCGCAGATGGCGCAACGAGACCGTGGGAGTCTACGTCAAGGATCGTCACTTCGTAGCCGAGTCGAGCGAGGAAGTGAACGGACTCGAGGACAGCCGGATGCTCAATCGCCGCGGTGATGATGTGGCGACCGCGTGGTTCGGCGAGTGCGATGCCCTTGATTGCCGCGTTGTCGGACTCAGTGCCGCCCGAGGTGAAGGTGATCTCGCTGGGTCGGGCGCCCAGCACCTCGGCAATGTCACGACGCGCCGATTCGAGGGCCCGCCGAGCAGATTCGCCGACCTCGTGGTGGCTCGAGGGGTTGCCAAACTCGGGACCAAGGTAGGGCCACATCGCCTCGAGAACCTCGCGCTTGAGCGGGGTGGTTGCGGCCGCGTCAAGATAGATCACGGGAAGGTTCTCACGAGACTGACATGTCGAGACCCAGGTCGAGGGAGCGGACGCTATGGGTCAGCGCGCCCACAGAGATGACATCGACGCCGGTTTGAGCGATAGCCCGTATCGTCTCGAGATTGACGTTTCCGCTGGCCTCGACGATCGCCCGGTCACCAATGTGGGCCACTCCCGCGCGGAGGTCGTCGAGTGTGAAGTTATCGAGCATGATCGTGTCGACGACGCCGGACGCAAGGACCTCATCAAGCTGTTCGAGACGATCAACCTCGACCTCGATGTGCGTCGTATGAGGCAAGTCGCGACGGGCCTGCTGGAGCGCCTCGCCGAGATTGTCGCGAACCACGGCAAGGTGGTTGTCCTTGGCCATGACGGCATCGGACAGCGAGTAGCGGTGGTTATGGCCACCACCGGAGCGCACAGCGTGACGCTCGAGCGCGCGCAGTCCCGGCGTGGTCTTGCGGGTGTCGACGAGTCTGGCCTTGGTGTCGGCGACCAACGCCACGTAGGTCATCGTGAGGGTCGCGATGCCGCTCATACGCTGGACCAGGTTGAGTGCGACTCGCTCCGACTGAAGGATCGACCGAGCAGATCCCGAAACGGAGGCGAGGACGTCGCCCCTAAGGAAAAGATCGCCGTCGGCAGTGCCGATGGTGACCTTGACGTCTGGGTCGAGCATCGTGAACGCAGCGGCGAAGACCTCTCCCCCGCTGAACACCCCTGGTTCGCGCGCGACGAGATCGGCCGTCGCGGAGGCTGTCGCAGGTACAAGGGTCTGTGACGTGATATCGCCATGGGGCGCGTCTTCCTCGAGCGCCATCGCGACGACTCGCTCAATCTGCTGACGCGTCAGCATCCCGTCTCCCTCATCCCCATCGCTCGCGAGTCGGCTACGAGCGGGGTCATGCGAGAGCCTGTATGGGTGGCTTGGCCAGAAGCGCCGAATGCTGGGCAAAGCTTGGCGCGACGTCTGGGAAATCCGTGCGATAGTGCCCGCCCCGCGACTCCTCGCGCGCAAGAGCAGCCGCGACGATCGCCCGCGAGACGATGAGCAAATTGGCGTCCTCAGCCGACTTGGCATCCAGCACCTCTGGCGTCTCCCAGCCAGCAAGCTGAGACGCAGCCGCTGCCAGATGATCCCCGTCGCGAGCTAGTCCTGCGGCATCCCACATGAGACGCTGCAGATCCGAGCGTAGGAACGGCACCGTGTCGGCACCATCGAGCAAGTTGGCAACGATCGGCGCGCCCCACTCCGCATCCCACTCATGGACAGGCGGGTGCGACGTCAAACCCTCGATGCACCGCGTCGCATAGACCGCAGCCTCAAGCAACGAGTTGGACGCAAGCCGGTTGGCGCCATGCACACCGGTGCACGCCACTTCGCCGATCGCATACAGCCCCGGCAGCGATGTGCGCCCCCACTCGTCCGTGCGGACACCGCCCATCCAATAGTGCGACGCGGGAGTGACCGGTATGGGCTCGCTGCCCCAGGTGAATCCTTGACGCTTGGAAGCCGCGTCGATGGTCGGGAAACGCTTGGCCAAGAACTCAGCGCCCAGCATCGTCGCGTCGAGACGCACAGGCACACCCGGCTGCTTGGCCATCTGTGCCGCAATGCCGCGCGCCACCACATCACGTGGGGCGAGCTCGGCGTCGGGATGCACGTCAGTCATGAAGCGCTTGCCCTCGCTGTCGATGAGCACCGCTCCCTCACCGCGTACGGCCTCGGAGACAAGGAAGTTGCCGGGAGCATCGAGCGCTGTGGGATGGAACTGGTAGAACTCGAGGTCAGAAACGATGGCTCCCGCTCGGATCGCCATCGCCACCCCGTCACCCGTGGCGATCTGCGGGTTGGTCGTGTACGGGAAGATTTGGCCAGCACCGCCGGTCGCGAGGATGACGTGGTCGGCGCGGATCTCGCGACCGCCCAGCACCGAAACACCCACCGCACGGCCGTCCTCGATCAGGAGATCGAGCACCGTCGTCGACTCGTGCACCTGGATCGGACTACGACGCACTTGGTCGATCAGTGCCACGGCAATGCCCGCACCCGTGGCATCGCCGCCCGCATGCAGGATGCGCGGATGGCTGTGCGCCGCCTCGAGACCCTGGGCAAGCTTGCCATCCTTCATGTCAAACTTCACGCCGCGTTCGATCATCTCGGCTATCACCGCGGGTCCCTTGGAGCACAAGACGATCGCAGCTTCAGCGTCGGTCAGGCCAGCCCCGGCAACGAGCGTGTCGGCCACATGGGACTCGACGCTGTCGTCGGGCGAGGTCACGACCGCGACTCCACCCTGGGCATACCAGGTATTGCTCTGGTTGAGCTCGGCCTTCGTGACGAGCTGCACGTCGTATGCGTCGCTCGCCTCGAGCGCCGCGGTGAGGCCGGCGACGCCGCTGCCGATGACAAGGACCGTCTGGCGCGGGGACGTACTAGTCATGCGGATCTCCCTTGGCGATGGGCTTGGGCAGTGCGGCCAACATGCGCTCGAGTGCGACCTTGGCGTGCTCGGCGATGCGGGGCTCCACGATGATCTGGTTGTGCACCTCGCCGTTGACGAGGCCTTCGAGCGTCCAGGCCAGGTAGCCAGGATGGATGCGATACATGGTCGAGCATGGGCAGACAACCGGGTCGAGGCAGAAGATCGTGTGCTCGGGATGCTCGGCCTGGAGCCGGTTGACCATGTTGACCTCGGTGCCGATGGCGAACGTCGCCCCCGGAGGAGCGGCCTCGATCGCCTTGCGGATGTAGTCGGTCGAGCCCGCCTCGTCGGCCGCATCGACCACTGGCATCGGGCACTCGGGATGCACGATCACGCGTACGCCCGGAAAGTCGATGCGCGCCTTCTCGATCTGAGCGACGTTGAAGCGCTTGTGCACGGAGCAGAAACCGTGCCACAGCAGCACCTTGGCGCTCAGCAGATCGTCACCGCTGTTGCCTCCCAACGGCTTGCGGGGATTCCACATCGGCATGTCGTCGACGCTGATGCCCATCGCCTTCGCGGTGTTGCGGCCCAGGTGCTGATCGGGGAAGAAGAGCACGCGCTGGCCACGCTCGAAGGCCCACTCAAGGACTGTCGCGGCATTGGAGGACGTGCAGACGATGCCACCGTGCTCGCCACAGAACGCCTTGAGCGCCGCCGATGAGTTCATGTAGGTAACCGGGATGACGGGCACTTTGCCGTCCGCATCGGGCTCGGTGCCGTAGAGCGCCTCGAGGTCTTCCCAGCAAGCGGTCACCGAGTCGATGTCAGCCATGTCGGCCATCGAGCAGCCTGCGGCGAGATTGGGCAGGATGACCTTCTGCCCCTCACGCGCCAGGATGTCAGCGGTCTCGGCCATGAAGTGGACGCCACAGAACACGATCGTCTCTGCCTCGGGCATGGTCAACGCGGCGTTGGCCAGCTGGAATGAGTCGCCGACGAAATCGGCATACTGGACCACCTCATCGCGCTGGTAGAAGTGCCCAAGAATGACCAACTTGGAGCCGAGCGCCTTCTTGGCTGCGGAGATCCGGCGGTGCAGGTCCTCTTCGGAAGCACGTTGGTACTCGACGGGGAGCTGACCCGGGCGAACGGTCGGGTCGGGGATGACGTCGTACTCCGACGCACCCGGCCCGTAGCCAGGCGCGAGGTCAAAATTCCAAGGACCCTTCGCGAGATCGGTGTCACAGCTCGCTGCCGGATCGGCGACGATGGTGGCGTTGACGGAAGACATCAGTGGCTCCTCGTGGGTGTGAGCGGACCTTGGTCCGCCATGGTGAAATCTGAGTTGTAGCGATAGAGCCTCGGAGGGCGATGGCTCGTGCCGGTCAGGCGTCGACCGGTGTCCACGATCGCTCGCGAGGCGAGCATCTGGCGTCGAAAGTTGGCCGGATCGACGGGCTTGCGCAGCACGGCCTCGTAGACCTCCCGCAGCTGGGCGAGTGTGAAGGTCTCCCCGAGGAACGCGTGAGCGACGCGGCTGTACTCCATCTTGTTGCGCAGCCGCCACAACGCGTACTCGACGATCGTGTTGTGATCGAAGGCAAGCGTCGGCAGGTCATCCGCGACATGCCACTCGACGTTGTCATCGCTGACGGCTCGCTCGGCTTCATCGGACTGGACGAGCGCCCAGTAGACGACCGAGACGACGCGCGATCCGCCGGGAGACCGATCGACGGCACCGAACGCATACAGCTGCTCGAGGTACTTAGGCGTCAGTCCGGTGCTGCGCTTGAGGGTGCGCGCGGCCGAGTCCGCGAGGCTCTCCTCACAATGCAATGGGCCGCCAGGCAGCGCCCATTGGCCCTCATGCGGCTCGCGGATTCGCTTGACGAGCGGAATCCAGAGGGTCGTGAGACCGGTTTTAGGGTCGATGCGAAGCGCGAAGATGACGGTCGAGACGGCCAGCGCCACATCGGTGCTGATGTCCGTCGGTTGCTCGAGCTGAGCAGCCATACACACTCTCCTACTAAAGGTATGTATGACATTAACCCCGCCTTAAAGTCATGTCAACCCTTACCCCGCCGGCGAGAGAGTATTGCACCACCGAGGAGAGAAATTTGTTCGTATGGACGTGCAGAACTCTCTCGCGAATGGTGAAATATTCGCTCGCCGGCGTTATTGGAAGTTGCGGGCGGAGTGACGCGCAGGGAGTGCCGTCGCCGCAGCCGGGATGGCCTCGACGAGGTTGTCCATCCGATCGGCAATGAGGTTGATGGTGCCATCGGAGCTCTCCATGATGCCGCGGATCACCATGCCTGCAGCATTGCGAGCGACCTGGCGATAGCGCCCCCACACCCCGACCGAGCAGATGACGTTGAGCATGCCGGTCTCGTCCTCGAGGTTGAGGAACGTGACACCAGCGGCCGTCGAGGGCCGCTGGCGATGCGTGATGAGCCCCCCGACCCGGACGCGGGTGCCCGACGGCACCGCAGCCAAGTCGGCGACCGAATAGATGTCACGAGCGGTCAACAGACCACGTATGTGTGCCACAGGATGCTCCCCCGGCGAGATCTTGGTCGCCCACAGGTCCGCCAGAGTCACCTCGACCTCGCTCATACCGGGCAGCGTTGGCGGCGCTGAGTCGACCGACGTGCCCTCGAGTTGGTCGAGACTCTCAACATAACCGGCATTCCACAAGGCCTGGCGCCGAGAAACCCCAAACCCGTCGAAAGCTCCAGCAGTTGCGAGTGCCTCCATCTGCGCGACACTCAGCTCGGCGCGGCGCGACACGTCGGCCATGTCGCGGAACGGCTGCCGCTCGCGCTCCGCCACGATGCGCCTTGCGACCTCCTTGCCGAGGCCCTGGACGGAGTCGAGTCCGAGCCGCACGGCGAAGCTGCCGTCGCGGCGGTGTGCTGGGGTCGGGTCTGGCGTGCCGCGGACGAAGTCAGGCACCGGGTCCTGAACTCGCTCCACACATGCGTCCCTCCCGGTCGTGCCACCGTCACCCAGCGCCTCCAGATCAGCCTGCGGCTGAGACAGCAGAATGTCGGGGCGCAAGATTTCGACCCCGTGCCTGCGCGCATCCGTCGTCAGCGACTGCGGCGAGTAGAACCCCATCGGCTGGGCCCGCAGCAACGACGCCAGGAACACACCCGGATAGTGCAGCTTGAGCCACGAGCTCGCATAGACAAGCAGCCCGAAGCTGAGCGCATGGCTCTCGGCGAACCCGAAGTTGGCGAAGGCTTCGATCTTGTCGTAGATCGAGTCGGCCAGGTCATCGACGATGCCCCGACGCTCCATGCCTTCGTATAGCTTGCCCTTCAACGTCTCGATCTTCTCGATGCCGCGTTTGGATCCCATGGCCCGCCGTAGGAGGTCGGCGTCGTCGGCGTTGATGTCACCGACCGCCATGGCCATCTGCATGAGCTGCTCCTGGAAGAGCGGAACGCCCAGCGTGCGTTTGAGCACCTTCTCGAGATCAGGGTGCGGGTAGGTGACGTCCTCGACACCGGTCTTGCGGCGGATGTAGGGATGCACCGCACCACCCTGGATGGGACCCGGTCGAATGAGCGCGATCTCGATGACGAGGTCGTAGAGCTTGCGGGGCTGCAGCCGTGGCAGGGTACCGATCTGGGCCCGGCTCTCGACCTGGAAAACCCCGATCGAGTCGGCGCGACAGAGCATGTCGTAGACGCCGGCCTCCTCCTTCGGGATGGTGGCTAGCGTCCAGCGCTCGCCGAAATGCTGGTCAGCGAGGTTGAACGCATGGTTGATCGCGCCGAGCATGCCGAGACCGAGTAGGTCGAACTTCACCAAGCCCATGTAGGCGCAATCGTCCTTGTCCCACTGGAGCACCGTGCGATCATCCATACGGCCACGCTCGATCGGACATACCTCGCCCACCGGGCGCTCGGTCAGGACCATCCCTCCCGAGTGGATGCCGAGGTGCCGTGGCGATCCGCGGAGCTCCTCGGCGAGGTCGACGACGGCAGGAGGTACGCCATGGGTGCCTGGCTCGATCGAACCCCACCCCTCAACCTCCTTGGACCAGGCATCCTGCTGTCCGGTGCTGTAGCCGAGCGCTTTGGCGGTGTCGCGGATCGCTGACTTAGGACGGTACGTGATGACGTTGGCGACCTGCGCGGCGTTGCGGCGGCCATAGCGCCGGTAGACCTCCTGGATGACCTCCTCACGTCGGTCGGAGTCGAAGTCGACGTCGATGTCGGGCTCCTCCTCGCGTGTGGTGGCGAGAAAGCGTTCGAAGGGCAGGTCGTAGAAAATCGAGTCGACGGCGGTGATGCCGAGCGCGTAGCAGACCGCCGAGTTGGCCGACGAACCTCGACCTTGGCACAGGATGCCGCGCTCCTTGGCGAACTGGACCATCTCGTTGACGATGAGGAAATAGCCCGGGAAATCCTTGGCTGCGATGACGTCCAGTTCCTTGTCGAGACGCAGCTGGGCTTCGTCGCGGTTGTGGGCATAGCGCACGTCGGCGCCGCGGCTGGTGAGCTCGCGCAGCCACGACATCGGCGTGTGGCCCTCGGGGATGTTCTGTTTGGGCAGTCTTGGGCTGGCCGCCCGCAGGTTGAAGGCGAGCGCATCGGCGATATCGACCGTACGTGCAACAGCACCCGGGAACCGTCGCATCAGCAGCGCCATCTCGGCCCCGGAGCGGATGTGTGCCGAGCCGGATGTGGGGGTCCAGCCATCCATTTCGGCGAGGCTGCGACGCGCGCGGACAGCGGACATCGCGGCGGCCAGCCGGTGGTCCTTGGGCTTGGCGTAGTGGACGTTGTTAGTCGCGACTGTGGGGAGACCGTGCTGGGCGGCGAGGTGCGCGAGAGCGTCGTTGATGGTGCCATCACGCGGTGAACCATGCTCGTAGAGCTCGACGGCAACGTGGTCGAGCCCGAACAAAGCGGTCAATCGGTCGATCTCCACGGCCGCGGCCTCGGACCCGCTCGTGGCAAGCGCGCTGCGCACGGCGCCTTTGCGGCATCCGGTCAAGACGAACCAGTGATCACGACCGCGGGCGGACAGTTCCTCGAGGTCATAGACGGGCCGGCCCTTCTCGTCACCGCGCAGCTGAGCATCGGTGATGGCCGCGGCCAGCCGGTGGTAGCCCTCGACCCCTTGGGCGAGCACCAGAAGGTGATTGCCCTCGGGGTCAGCGACACCGTTCTGGGGTCCGCTGAGCCCCAACGACAGCTCCGCTCCGAAGACCGTCTTGAGGCCCTCAGACTCATACTTGGAGGCGATCTCGGCGAACCGCGGTGCACCGTAGAAGCCGTCGTGGTCGGTGATCGCGAGACCGTGGAGGCCGACCGTGATGGCTTCTTCGATGAGCTTGTCGGGTCCGCTCGCCCCGTCGAGGAAGCTGTAGTTGCTGTGCGCATGGAGCTCGGCGTAGGGCACGACTGGTCCCGTCGGTCGAGTGACCGCGCCCTCGTTGTCGTATGCCTGCCGCTTGCGGGACCAGCCAGGGGCGTCGCCGCCATCGGGGCGGACCTTGCCCGACAAGCGGCGCTCGAGCTCCATCCAGGAGACGCCTGGGTTGTTGAATCCCATCAGCTCACCACCTCCGCTGAGAGTGACGTTTTGGCTGTCCCGACACGGCGCGTCGCGACCAAAACGTCACTCTCAGCGGAGGAGGAGGGGGACAGCTAGTCATAGCGGGCCTCGGTCCACCAGCGGCCGTCCTCGACCATCATGAGCCAGGCGCTGCCATCGACCCCGACCACCTGGAAGCGGGCGATGCGCCGCGCGGCCGCTTCGTCCCACCAGAGCTCGTCGATCGGCCACGGACCCGCCCATGCCGCCACCGGCTGCATTCGGTCGGACCCAGGCGCGCGGAACCGCATAGGCTCCCCCGTCACCACGCCGCGCCCGCTGACCCCGATGACCTGGCCCTCCGCGCCGACCACCAGGGCCTCCTGGGGCTCGGCGAACACCGTGGCGGGAGCTGGCTCGGGAATGCTCCCCGGCCAAGGCAGCCCGCGGGGCCGCAACGCGACCGCTTTGTCGCCCCATGGCACCCACGCCTGACGATCGGCGGGGCCGCGACCGCCCTGGACGACCGGCGAGACCACCGCTTCGTGACCGACCATGCTCTGGACGCGCGCCAACCCCCGGTCGATGCGCTCGGCGGGGCCACTCCCCCACAGAGTGTCGGCGTGATTGGCCAACGGCTCGACCGTCTCTGGCACCAGCCGCACGCGGCTGACGGGCTCGCGCGCGGGATCAGCCTGGAGCTGCCACCGCACCCGGTCGACGCAGTCGGTGGGGCTGAACCAGCGTGGGTGCAACCACGTGCGCAGACCGACCACGGAGCCCTCGCACTCGACCTCGATGCGCAGCGTGGTGCAGACGAGACCGACGCCGGCCAGACCCGCGACGAACTCCTCGCTGCACCGCCGGAGGCTGAAGGCGATGGACTCGGCGTTGGCCAGCGGAGGCTCGAAGTCACTGTGCCGCTCGATGTCGGGCGGCGGGGTGCGGCGGGAGATGTCGGCCACCTCGACGCCACGCGCCAGCCGGTGCATCGTGGCGCCCAGGTTTCCGAACCGCATGTGCACATCGCGCGCAGGTAGTGCCGCAAAGTCGCTGATCGTACGAATGCCCATCCGGCGCAGCAGGCTCACCATGGCCGGGTCGTCGACGATCTCGATAGGCAAGGCGGCCAAGAACTGCGCGGACTCCCCCGCCGGCACGACCAGACTGTCCTGCGGGGCGGCGCGGCGGGCGGCCTGCTCGGCGGCAAAGATCCCGTCGGCGATGCCTGCCCGGCAGTCCCACATGCCCAGCTCGACCAACCGCTCGGCGATGACGGCCGCCGCCTCGGCCTCGCCCCCGTAGAAGCGAGCCGGGACCCGCAGCGCACACAGCCCGGGCCTGATCGGCGAGACCCCCGGGCTCAGCGCCTCGACCGCAGCCAGCACCGCTTCGAATGCCCGTGCATCGACGTCAGGGCGGTGGTCGAGCACCACAAGGTCGGGACACCGAGACTGGGCGTCGCGCTGGCGCATGTCACGCCGCACACCGTCACGTCGAGCCGCCGCAGAGCAGGCAAATACCTGGCCCTTGGCGAAGACTGCGACAGGCATGTGGGCCGGGAGATCCTCATCGTTCATCGCGGCGACCACCGGCCAGTCGGGGCACCACAGCACCATGAATCGCGCCATCAGCCGACCCTCAGCGCAGTGACGGGAGCAGCGGCAACCGCGGGCTCGATGGCACGGATCCGCAGGGACTCATCGGGCAGCCACATCTCTCGCATCCGCGCTGGCGCGTTTCCGCGCTGCACCGCGACCGTGCACCGCCGCGCAGCCAGGTGCCCGTGGCCGCGCCCCACGCCCATCCAAGAAGACTCAACAACCGAGAGACGCGCCTCGCACCGCGGCCACTCTCCCCAGGCAATGAGCGTCGCACCCCGCTGACGAAGCCGCGCACGAAGCCGGGCAGCCGTACCCTCGCTGACCTGCTTGGCAGGCTTGACCACCACCACGGTCAAGACGTCGAGAAGCGCGGCGGTGACTTCGACCCACTGGTCGCCAGGATCGGGCACCAGGATCGTGCGCGACAGATCGACTCCCGCAGCGGCGGCGGCCTCGATGCCGAAATCCCGCGAGCCCACGACGGCCGCCCAGGCGCCCGCCTGCGAGGGGCCAGCCATGAGTGCCATCGCAAGGCTTGCGCTGTCGACGCCGTACGTGGATCCGGTGCGCATCGCGAGCAAACCGGCGAACACGGTATGTGTGTCGAGCGCATGAGTGGCAGGTGTCCCCTGCATGCGTTGGACGCGCTCTTGAAGCTCTTGGATGCGAAGCGCAGCGGGGGTGGCGACCATCTCTTCATGATCGAACACTAGTTCGATCATGTCAATGTGGCGAAGGCAACCGTCCACATGTCGAAAGACATCAGGTAGAGCGCTCGTACTCCGAGATTGATCGACCGAGAGAGCCCACGATCATCCCGCGTCCACGCCAGGCCATGCGGAGACCGAGCGCACGATGGCTCACGTTGCGCGACACCACCCCGAGCAGGTACCGCGCCCCACCGAAACCACACCTTCCGACGCCTCCGACAATGCCCTCAACCCGCGCGCGCATCCGCCCCGCCCCGCGTCCAGCGAGCAAGATGGTGACGCGCGCATCGGTGGCACCATGCCCCATAGCGCGATGAAGCGCCCAGCGGCGGCTGAGCCGTTCGGCTGGGACGTGATCTTCAGTGACCGACTCCTGGCACCACACGATGCGACCCCCGAGTTGCACCAACTGCCGCGAAAAGAGAGTGTCTTCTCCCCCGGACAGCCCCAAGGCAGGGTCGAAGTTGAGATCAAAGCCTCGAATCTGGCCCAGGTCGAGCAGCAAGCTTGCCGATGCCGCGGCCTCGAGCCGCGTCCCGGTGACG
>JAOPXA010000307.1 GCA_025965395.1 Nocardioidaceae bacterium
TTCGTGCACCAGGAAGCGGTTGGCCGCGGTGCAGGCCTCGCCGATGTTGCGCATCTTCGCGAGCATGGCGCCGTCGATCGCCTTGTCGAGATCTGCGTCGGCAAAAACGATGAACGGTGCATTGCCCCCCAGCTCCATCGACACCCGCAGGACACCCTGGGCGCTCTGCTCGATGAGCGTGCGACCGACCTCGGTCGAGCCGGTGAAGGTGAGCTTGCGAAGGCGCGGATCGCGGATAAGCGGCTCCATCACCTCACCGGTGGCAGTCGTAGTCACGACGTTCAAGACACCCTTGGGCAAGCCGGCCTCGACCAGAATGTCGACCAGCGCCAGCATCGACAACGGTGTCAGGGCGGCTGGCTTGACCACCATGGTGCACCCGGCAGCAATCGCCGGGCCAATCTTGCGGGTGCCCATCGCGAGCGGAAAGTTCCACGGCGTGATCATCAGACACGGACCTACCGGCTGCTTCATGGTGAGCAGCCGAGTCGCACCGTTGGGCGACACCGCGTAGCGACCCGAGATACGTACGGCTTCCTCGGAGAACCAACGGAAGAACTCGGACGCGTACGCGATCTCTGCGCGCGACTCCTTGAGCGGCTTGCCCATCTCAAGCGTCATCAACAACGCGAGGTCCTCGGCTCGCTCGGTGATTAGTTCGAAGGCCTTGCGCAGGATCTCGCCGCGGTCTCGCGGAGCGGTCTTGGCCCAACTCTCTTGTGCCGCAACGGCGGCATCGAGCGCGGAGAGGCAGTCCGCTTTGCTCGCGTCGGCGACTTTGGCGAGGATCTCACCAGTGGACGGATCCTCTACCTCGAAAGTCTTGCCGCCTTCGGCATCACGCCAGGCGCCGTCGATGAAAAGTTGAGTGGGAGCGTTCGCAACAACTGCGCGTTCTTCAGCCATAGGACGATGCTAGTCCCGATGGCGAGCACTACGCAGGCGCACGACCACGAAAAGCACGATCGCGACAAGCACCACGACGATGACGATCTTCTGGAAGGCAGCCGCATACGGCTCGACATCGTTCCAGCTGGCGCCTAGGCGGTAGCCGGTCACGACGAAGATCGAGTTCCAGATGGCGCTTCCAGCAAGGGTCAGCGCAAAGAACTTCAGAGGATTCATACGCTCGACGCCAGCCGGAATCGAGATCACGCTGCGAAAGATCGGAACCATACGGCCGAAGAACACAGCCTGCGCACCGTGTTTGGCAAACCACGCCTCCGTGCGGTCGAGGTCGCTGATCTTGAGGAGCGGAGTCTTGTCGATGATGGCCCGCAGCCGGTCGCGCCCGAAGTAATAGCCGACGTAGTAGAGAAGCATCGCGCCGATGACAGACCCTGCGGTCGTCGCGATGAGCGCACCGGCAAGGCTGAAGGTGCCTTGGCTGGCGGCGAACCCCGCGAGCGGAAGGATGATCTCACTCGGGATGGGCGGGAAGACGTTGTCGAGGCCGACCGCGATCGCGGCGCCCCAGAGCCCGAGCTTGTCCATCAGGTCGACTGTCCAGCCCGCAAGTCCATCGACCGGGGCGTCCGAAGCGAGGATCTGGGTCGACACGCCAAAAGCCTAGCGACCCATTCCCACCCTCCGCTGGGGGAACCAAAATGGTCGTATTTTCACTAAAAATGCGACCATTTTGGTTCCCCCAGCGGAGGAGGGTGCTAGTAGGGCTCGGCGCCAGCGCCTCCGGGCGCCGCGTCGCGCGCCATCTCAACGAAGCGCGAGTAGTGGCCCTGGAAGACCGCCTGGGCATCGCCGGTGCGACCCGAGCGGTTCTTGGCGACGATGATGTCGGCCTCTCCCGGCCGCTCGGACTCTTTTTCATACAGGTCGGGCCGATGCAGCAGCAGAACGATGTCGGCGTCTTGCTCGATCGATCCGGACTCACGCAGCTGAGAGAGCTGAGGTCGCTTGTCCGAGCTCTGCTCCGAACCACGGTTCAGCTGACTGATCGCCACGATGGGGATCTCGAGCTCCTTGGCGAGCAGCTTGATCTGACGGGAGAACTCCGAGACCTCGACCTGGCGGTTCTCGACGCGCTTGCCCGACGTCATCAGCTGGAGATAGTCGATCACCATGAAGTCGAGCCCGAAGCGCTGCTTGATGCGGCGCGCCTTGGAACGGATCTCGGTCATCGTCATGTTGGGGGAGTCGTCGATGATGAGCGGCGCTTCGCTCACCGCGGCAGTGCGTGTGGCAATGTCTTGCCATTCGCGCGAGCTCAGCTCACCCGAGCGCATGTGACCGAGACTGACGCGGGCCTCGGCGGACAGCAGACGCATCGCAATCTCGACGCGGTTCATTTCGAGGGAGAAGATCGCGGTCGTCAGCCCGTGCTTGATCGAGGCGTTGCGACAAAAGTCGAGACCGAGGGTCGACTTGCCCACACCGGGTCGGGCCGCAACCACGATCATCTGACCGGAGTGGAATCCCGTGGTGAACTTGTCGAGCTCCGCCAGCCCGCTGGGCACCCCGTAGAGCTCGCCCGTGCGACTTTCGATCGCCTCCAGCTCGTCGATGGTCGCGCCCATGACCTTGGTGAGCTCGACGAAGTCTTCGCTCGTGCGACCTTCGGCCACGGCGAATACTTCGGCCTGAGCCTGGTTGACGAGATCATCGATCTCGCCCTGCTCGGCATAGCCCATTTGAGCGATGCGCGTGCCGACGGTCACGAGTCCCCGCAAGATCGCCTTCTCACGCACGATATCGGCGTAGTACTCGGCGTTGGAAGCGATGGGCACGCTGGAAACGAGGGTATGAAGATAGGGAGGGCCGCCGACCTTGGTCAGCTCGCCCCGACGCTGAAGCTCAGCTGACACCGTGATGGCGTCGGCGGGCTCGCCCTTGTTGGAGAGATCGAGGATTGCTTCGAAGATCGCCTCGTGGGCCGGCTGATAGAAGTGGCTGCCCCTCAGCACGTCAACGGCGCTGTCGATCGCGTCCTTCGACAGCAACATTGCGCCCAGCACGGACTGCTCGGCGTGCAGATCTTGAGGTGGCACTCGCGTGCCGGCTGAGTCACCGTAGGACCGGTCGTCGGGGGGCTCGACCGCCGAAGCATAGAGGTCCGTGACGCTCACTCAGCAACTCCTAGGACGTACATGTTTGTGGGTCTTCAACGTAGGCAGAGGCACTGACAATTACGCCGCGGGCTCACCGTATGCGACGCATAGGCACCTCTCCTACCGGCGATACACACCGGTTGTGCAAAACCGCTGTCGATCTGTGGATAGAGGGTGTTCATCTTGTGCACAGCCTGTTGACATCCTTGTGGACAAATAATTTACTTTAAACCTATAGAACGCTCTGACCTGCGGAAACGTCGTACACACGATGTGGAGACAAAATACTTTCGGTCCGTCTCACGCCTGGATACGCCGCTGATCCACATGTCGACAATCTGTGCATAAATGTCAGCGCGGGTATCTCTCAACCCTCAATCTAGGGTCGAGATCGGTCTCCTCCGCTGAGAGTGACGTAATGGTGGGGTGACCCCGGCGAGTCGCGACCAATACGTCACTCTCAGCGGAGGATGGACGCGAAAAGCCCCCACAACCTTAAAGGGTGCGGGGGCTTGGGTCTCGACGAGCTCGACCAACAGATTCGGACTACTTGGCGGCGACGACGTTCAGCTTGACGTCGGCCGAGACCTCGGAGTGCACGCGTACGGTGACGCTGTGGGCGCCGAGCGTCTTGATTGGGTTGCCGACCTCGATGCGACGCTTGTCGACCTCAGCACCTGCCGCCTTGAGGGCGTCGGCGATGTGGCTGACCGTGACGGCGCCAAACAGGCGACCCGTCTCGCCGGCCTGGACGGGCAGGTTGATCGCGCCGTTCTCGAGCTTGCTCTTGAGCGCCTTGGCCTGATCGACATCGTGGATCTGACGCGACTCGCGCGCCTTGGTGATCGAGTCGACCTGCTTCTCGCCACCCTTGGTCCAGCGAATGGCAAAACCGCGGGGGAGCAGGAAGTTGCGGCCGTAGCCGTCCTTGACCTCGACGATGTCGCCGGGTTCGCCGAGGTTAGAGACCTCGTGCGTGAGGATGAGTTTCATCGCAGACCCCTTAGCGGCTGTTGGACGTGTAGGGCAGAAGCGCCATCTCGCGGGCGTTCTTGATTGCCTTGGCGATGAGACGCTGCTCCTGGACGGACACGCCGGTCACCCGGCGAGCGCGGATCTTCCCGCGATCGGAGATGAACTTGCGCAGCAGCGCGGTGTCCTTGTAATCGATGACCGTGACTTTGGCGACCGCAAGAGGATTGGACTTCTTCTTGGGCTTACGGATAACTGGCTTTGCCATGATGCTCCTGAATCTGACTTCGAAATCTACACAATTGAGGGGTTAGAACGGTGGCTCGTCATGGGAGACATTGCCGCCACCGGCCCAGGGATCGTTTCCACCAGCGGGGGCCGAGGAGCCACCGCCTGACAAGGGATCGATGGCCGGAGCCGACTGCGCGGGGGCGTTGCCGCCGCCGCTGAAGCCGCCCGAGCCAGAGGATCCGCCGCCGAAGTCACCACTGCCGCGCTTTGCCCGTGTCACCTTGGCGGTGGCGTAGCGCAACGACGGGCCGACTTCGTCAACATTCATCTCGACGCTGGTGCCACGCGAACCATCCTGACGTTCGAACTGGCGAACGCGGAGAGCTCCTGTGACGACGACGCGCATGCCCTTTTGGAGGGACTCTGCGACGTTCTCAGCAGGTTGGCGCCACACGGAACAACGCAAGAACAGAGCATCGCCGTCTTTCCACTCGTTCGTCTGACGATCGAACGTGCGGGGTGTCGAAGCAACGGTGAAGTTGGCAACCGCTGCGCCCGAAGGAGTGAACTTCAGCTCCGGGTCATCAGTCAGGTTGCCGACGACGGTGATGATGGTTTCGCCTGCCATGGGGCCAGCCTTTCAAGATTCTGGTGGTGGTCTCGTTCAGTGAACACCGAGACTCAGACAATTGCATCCGTGTTTCCACAGGCACGACTGAGCGGTGTCCTTCAACTGCCGAAGCAGCTACTTGACGTCGGGACGCGTGACCTTGGTGCGCACAACGGATTCGTTGAGCGACAACTGGCGGTCGAGTTCCTTGACGGTGGCGGGCTCTGCGGTGAGATCGACCACGGCATAGATGCCTTCGGTCTTCTTGTTGATCTCGTAGGAGAAGCGGCGCTTGCCCCATACATCCACATTTTCGACAGTGCCGCCATCGTTACGGACCACATTGAGGTACGTATCAAGGCTGGGGGCAACTGTGCGTTCTTCGAGATCACCGTCGAGAATGATCATGAGTTCGTATTGACGCAACGACAACGTTCTCTCCTTTGGACTAGGCGGTTACGGACGATCCGTAACAGGAGGTGGCTGCCACTCAGGGCAACCGGTCAAGTCTAACGGAACCTGCGCTTGCAGCGCTAATCGCTGCGCGCGGGCATCGGGATAGTTCAATAGTTAATCTACCTCTTGACTTCACGCACCACCTGCTGAAGCATCGCAGAGGCATACCTTTGCGAGCCGGACGCTGATGCGTCGGGAGAGGACGGATCATGGGTCGTTTTGACGGAAAAGTTGCCTTCATCACCGGAGCCGCTCGCGGCCAAGGCAGGAATCACGCTATCCGGCTGGCAGAAGAGGGCGCCGACATCATTGCGGTGGATATCTGCAAACAGATCGACACGATTCCGTATGCGCTCTCACGGCCTGAGGATCTCGAGGAAACCGTCGCGCTGATCGAGAAGCTGGGGCGCCGCGTCGTCGCAGTGGAAGCCGACGTTCTCGACGCCGCCGCCATGGTGGCCGCGGTCAAACAGGGTGTCGACGAACTCGGCCGCATTGACATCGTCCTCGCCAACGCGGGCGTCGCACCTCACTCGGTCGATGAGTTGGACGCCGTTCAGGTGTTCATGGACACCATCGCGATCAACCTCGGTGGTGTACGCAACGCAGTCGCTGCCGCGGCTCCCTACATGATCGCGCAGGGCGATGGCGGCGCCATCGTCATCACCAGCTCGACGCAAGGCCTCAGTGGAGCCGGTGGCACGGGCACAGGCGCCACGGACGGCTACGTCGCCTCGAAGCACGGCGTGGTGGGCCTGATGCGCTCCTGGGCCAACTGGCTTGCGCCCCACATGATCCGCGTCAACACAGTGCACCCGACCGGCGTGATGACCAAGATGATCGACAATGAGTCGATGGGCGCCTTCGTCGCACAGTCGCCGCACCTTGCCGACGCGATGGCCAACCTGATGCCCGTCCCCGTGGTCGACATCGAAGACATCACCAACGCGGTGCTCTACCTTGTCTCCGACGACGGCCGCTACGTCACGGGCGTGACGCTGCCCGTCGATGCGGGATTCGGCGTCAAGTAGGTCTCCAGCACGGGCGTCCTCATACGGAGCCGATGGCATTGAGGACGTTCAGCTTGGCCGCACGACGTGCGGGCAGCACCGCGGCCAACGTGCCGACGACGCGCGCAACGACGACAAAGGCCACGAGCCGCACCCACGGGATCGCCAGGTCGGTGATGCCGTCGTCGGCGACTGCGCGCTGCAGCACGAGGCCGAACAAGATCCCCATCGCGACGCCTAGCACCGTGCCCAGGAGCGCGATGGCGATCGCCTCGAGCCGGATCATGCGGCGTAGCTGCGGCCGACTCATTCCCACCGCGCGCAACAGACCTACCTCGCGGGTCCGCTCGATGACACTCAGCGCGAGGGTGTTGACGATGCCCAGGGCAGCAATGACGATCGCTAGCCCGAGCAGCGCATAAATCAGGTAGAGCAGTTGATTGACCTGGGCGCGCTGCGCCTCCGCAAACTCCTGCTGGTTCTGCACCGTGACGGTCGGGAAGTCCTTCGTCGCAGCCTCGATCTCCTTGCCCAGCGCGACCTTGTCGACATCCGATGCCGCATTGACGCTGACGTCGGAGTCCGCGCGCAGGACCTTCGCCGCCGCCACGGTGGAGAGGGGCACAATCGCGCCACCCACGACGCGCGCCGACTCATACGTGCTGACGACCTTTGCCTTCACCGTGCCGGACGGGAAGGTGAGCGTGAGGGTGTCGCCGACCTTGACGCCTAACTTCTTGGCATTGTCGTCGGTGAGGGCGATCTGACCGTCGCCCACGGTGTCAGATCCCGACGTGTAGGTCAGCGAGTAGATCGCATTGAGCGCCTTCGAGTCGGTAGCGGAGGCATAGATCGTGTCACCGTCGGCCTTGAACGGAAGGCTCTGCGTCGTCACCATGGCACCGACCCCATCGATCTTGGCGATGCTGTCGGCGATGGTGGTGGAGAACGGCAGCCCGATCGCATTGGAGACCAGATAGTCGGACGTGAATTCCTTCTTGACACTCACGTCGATCGACTTGTTGATCGACGCGCCCAGCACCGACATCGTGGTCATGAGGGCAAGCCCGATCATCAGTGCGGACGCCGTAGCGGCGGTGCGCCGCGGATTGCGCAAGGCGTTCTCGGTCGCGAGTATGCCCACCGTGCCATAGCGCCGGCGATAGACAACCCCGAGAGCCCGGAGGAACGGGCGGCCCAGCATGGGGCTGAGGAGCGAGACCCCGATGAGCACCGCAAGGATCCCGCCGCCGACCATCGCTGTGGTGACGTTGGTGTCCAAGGTGGCCAGCAGACCCGATGCAAGGAGCGCAACGCCAGCCACCACCACGAGGGCGCCCACGACGACGCGGCGGCGGATCGACGACTCGGGCAGGGCGATGTCGTCACGCATCGCTGCTACGGGGGCGATCGTTGCTGCGCGGCGGGCAGGCACATAGGCCGCGAGGAGAGTGACCACGATTCCCACGGCGTAGGAGACGACAGCGGTCCGCGGCTTGAAGACCAGCGCCGTGCCCGAGAGGTCAAGGCCGAAGGTGGCAAAGAGCACCTTCAAGCCGGCCGCGAGACCAAACCCCAGGAACAGGCCGAGCGTCGAGCCGATCACTCCGACGACCGCCGCCTCGAGCAGGACGGCGCGCGTGACCTGCCGCCTTGACGCGCCCAACGCACGCAGCAGCGCTAGCTCGCGACTGCGTTGCGCGACAAGGATCGAGAACGTGTTGATGATGAGGAAGGTCCCGACCACCAAGGCGATCGCAGCGAAGACGAGCAGGAACGTGTTGAGGAAACCGAGCACCGTATCGACGATGCTCTTGACCTCGGCGGCCACTTTGTCCCCCGTGGCCGCTTCCAATCCTTTGGGAAGAAGGGTCCGCGTCGAGGCGGCAAGCTCTTTCTGGGTCACTCCGGGCGCGGCGGTCAGCGCGACAGATGTGTAGACGTCGCGTCCTTCGAGGAAGATCTTCTGAGCGGTCGCGGTGTCGAAGAAGACAAGCGTGGCACCGGCCAGACCGCCTCCACCGAACTCGGCAAGACCAACGAGCTTGGCGTTGACGAGCGGCACGGTGCCCGCCGTCACCATGCGCACCGTGTCTCCGAGGCGATAGCCCGCCTTGTCGGCCGATCGCGCGTCCAGGACGACCTCGTTGCTGCCCTTCGGGGCGTGACCCTTCTCGATCGTGACGGTCGGGTTGCCCGTTGCGCTCGGTGCGTCGGTGTAGTTGAAAGCGAGTGTCGGGGCGCCGCTGCCGCCCAACAGCTTGCCGTTCTTGCGGATGACGAAGAGACCGATCCCATCCACCGAGGGGTCGACGCGAGCGGCGCCTGGGGTTTTCCTCAAGCTCTCGACCGTCGCGGCGGAGATCGTACGGGCGTCGATGGCCGCTGATGGCCCGGACGGATCCGTGCCGGTTTGGCGGACGGTGACATCAGCGACCGAGCCATTGACGATGTTGTCGAAGCTGCTCCCCATCGTGTCGGTGAAGACGAACGAACCGGCCACGAATGCCACGCCCAGCACGATCGCGAAGGCGCTGAGGAGCAGCCGAACCTTTCGGGCGAACAAGTTGCGAAGCGTGACGCGCAGCACTGCTAGAAGCCCCTACCTTCGACCGTACGTGCTTGAAGTGCCGTCATACGTTCAAGAACAGACTCAGCCGTCGGCGCGAGGAGCTCATCGACGACCTTGCCATCAGCCAGGAACACGACACGATCGGTGTAGGAAGCGGCGATCGGATCGTGCGTCACCATGACGACTGTCTGGCCGAACTCCTTGACGCTGCGGCGCAGGAACGACAGCACTTCGGCGCCGGATGCCGAGTCGAGGTTGCCCGTCGGCTCATCGGCGAACACGATCGCTGGGCGGCTCACCAAGGCGCGTGCGCAAGCGACACGCTGCTGTTGGCCTCCCGACATCTCGTTGGGTCGGTGCCCTAGGCGATCCCGCAGGCCCACCGTGTCGACGACCTGGTCGAACCACCCCGGGTCCGGATTCTTGCCGGCGATCGACAAGGGCAGCAGGATGTTCTCCTGCGCCGTCAGCGTTGGGACCAGGTTGAACGACTGGAAGACAAACCCGATCTTGTCGCGCCGCAAGAGCGTGAGGGCCTTGTCGTTGAGCGAGGAAAGCTCGGTCTCGCCGATGAACACGTGCCCCGTCGAGACGTCATCGAGCGCGGCCATGCAGTGCATCAAGGTCGACTTGCCTGAGCCCGAGGGACCCATCACCGCCGTGTACTGCCCTTCGAAGATGTCGATCGAGACACCCGCAAGCGCATGGACCTGCGCATCGCCCTTGCCGTACGTCTTGGTGAGATCGACGGATCGCGCAGCAACAGAGGGCATACCCCAGTATCCGCTCTGTACCTACTGGAGGCGCGTGATCTGGACTTCGACGAACATCCGAGATTCGCCCGCGCCGGAGTAGATGCCACGCAACGGCGCCGTGTCGGCGTACTCGCGACCACGACCGACGAGGACGTGTCGGTCGCCGGGCCAGATCGCGTTGGCCGGGTCGTAGCCGACCCACTGGCCATCCCACCACTCGATCCACGAGTGAGACTCACCCTGCACGGTCTTGCCGACCACCGGCTCGGACTGAGGGTGAAGATAGCCGGAGACATACCGTGCGGGAATGCCGGCCTTGCGCAGGCAACCAATCGAGAGGTGCGCCATGTCCTGGCACACACCGGCGCGCGCATCCCAGGCATCGGACGCGAGAGTGGTCACCTCGGTCGAGCCGGGCAGATAGCGGATCTCGCTGTGGACGAACTCGGCGATCTCGCGGGCCAGATCACTCGGTGTGGCGGCGCGTGCCTTCCACTCCTGCACGCGGTCGGTGAGCTCCTCGCCCGGATCGACGCGGGCGCCGATGGCCAGCGACTCGCAGTACTGATCCTTGAAGTCCGATGCAGCCAGCACCTCCCAGGCAACTCCGTTGAGCACGGGGGCCGATCGGTCGACATCGACCGTGGACGTCGAGACAACGGTCAGTTCTTCGTGCACCTCGTGCACCTCGAAAGCGGTGACCTGCGTGCCCCAGTAGTCC
>JAOPXA010000011.1 GCA_025965395.1 Nocardioidaceae bacterium
TATCGAGCCTTCGATGTACGGCATATCGTCGCCTCGCCCGAAGCGGCCGCCACCGGTCTCGGCTTTCGAGCGCAGATCGGACCCGACGAAGGCATCGCTGAGCTCGCATCAGCTCCCTTGCGGAGACGCTGACCTCCGCTACCAGCGCGTCAGCACGAGTTGTTGCACGATCACCGCAACGGCGACCTGGCTCAGCAGCAAGGGCTTCTTCCACCGCTCGGGCAGCAGTGCGCCGATCGTGACGATCCACAGCGTGAAGGGCAGCCAGATGCGCTCCACCTCGGCCTTGCTCATGCCGGACAACGTGGCGAGCAGGATCGTGACCATGGCAGCACCGGCAAGGACCGCCAGCGGCTCACGGCGACGCATCGCGGCGAACGCTTGCGGGAACGCAGCCCACGTCGCAACGCCCACCGTGAACGACCACGCGGCGACGTTGGCCCATACCCAATAGCCGTAGGCACGTTCGGACGCGATGCCATCGTTGTAGCGGTCGACAAGCACCGGGTATGCCTCCCACCACCTGAACCCGGCGAGCGTGAAGGCGGCGACCACCACGCCGGCGCCGAGCAGCGCCCACGGCAGAGGCTTCCAGCTACGGGCGATCCATAGCACCGCCAGCGACAGGATCCCCAGAAGCACCAATCCGTACGAGAGATAGACGCAGAGCCCGAGCAGCAGCCCCGCGGCGACCCCGACGGCGGGGCTGTGACGCTTCGCCGCGATCGCCAGCAGGGCGAGGCCCCAAGCCGACACGGCGGTGAACACGGCATCGCCGTTGACCCCCATCCATACGGCCGTCGGCGCCAAGATCAGCCACGGCGCAGCCGATCGCGCCACGGACTCCGAGCCCAAGACGCGCAGGGTCACGAGCGCCGCGACGACCGCGGTCGAACCGATCGTCACGACGACGAACGCGATGTCGAGCGAGCTGGTGATGCCGAGTCGGTCGAGGATCACGAAGAAGATCAAGGCGCCGGGAGGATGGCCCGCCACGTGGGTGTGCCAGTTGTCGACCGCATCCATGGGGATCCGATCGACGAATTCGCGAAGCATCGCCGGGATGGAGTCGACGCGCTGGGCGTCGTAGACATACTCACCGGGTCGGTCGAAGACGCGTGAGAGGCCCTCGGAGCCGTCGGTGTAGGCCAGAGCGACGGTCCAGATCCAGGTGCCAGCGAAGGTCGCAAGGAGCAACGCGGTCCACGAGACGGTGCGAGCGAACCGAAGCGTCAGATACCAAAGCGCGACGCCCACGATGATCGCGACGACCGTCATGGTGCTGAAGCGCGGCATCCAGTCCGCGTGCAGCGGAGGCCAATGAACGCGCACGTCGTCGTCCAGGAAGTGGGGCACGACGATGGCTGCAGCAACGAGTGCTGCCCCGCAGACCACGGAGACAATCGACGCGCGCGCCCTGCTGCCCCCGTCGCCCGCCATGGCACCACCGTATTCGAGGTGCGACCAATCCGCTTGGCCCCTAGGTTCGAACAATGAACATGGGCCCCTCAAGTGATCGCGCGCACGGGTGCGAGGTGGTCATCCCGTGTCGCGATGAGGCGCTCGCGCTTCCGAGCGTCCTGGCGGCTCTTCCTGACGGTTTCCACGCGATCGTCGTCGACAACGGATCACGCGACGGGACGGCCGTCGTGGCTGCCCAGCTGGGCGCGACCGTGGTGCATGAGTCGCTCGCCGGGTATGGCGCGGCGGTGCATACGGGCGTGCTGGCGGCCAAGGCCGACTACCTTGCGGTCGTCGACGGCGACGACTCGATGTCACTGGCCGATCTCCCGAGGCTTCTGGCGCTGGTCTCTTCCGGCGAGGCAACCATGGCCATAGGTCGACGCCGTCCGATCCACCGCGGCGTATGGCCGTGGCACGCTCGGCTCGGCACTTCTTTCCTCGCCTGGATCTTGCGGCGGCGCAGCGACCTACCCATCCATGACTTAGCTCCCATGCGCGTCTGCCGACGCCAAGACCTGCTCGATCTCGACGTCCAGGACCGTCGTTTCGGCTACCCCCTCGAACTGATGATCAAGGCTGGCGCAGCGGGCTGGACGGTCCGCGAGATCGACATCGACTATCGACCCCGTGCAGCAGGCACCAAGTCGAAGGTCTCGGGTTCATCTCGGGGCACGCTCCGCGTCATACGAGACTTCGCGAAGGTCATGCGGTGAGCCCGCTCAAGGATGCTTCGCGACCGACGATCTTGGTCGTCGCCAAGGCACCCGTGCCAGGCTTTGCCAAGACGCGCGTAGCGCGCACCGTGGGCGACGCAGCGGCTGCCGACCTGGCCGCCGCGAGCCTGCTCGACACGCTGCACGCGGTGGCTACCCTCGGCTGGCCCAGCGTCGTGGCCATGACCGGTGACCTTGATCGTGCCGCCCAATCCGCAGCGCTTGCGGATGCCTTGAGCGCGTTCGACGTGATCGAGCAGCGCGGAGACACGCTGGGTGAGCGCCTCGCTGCGGCTCACATCGACGCCGATCGCGGGCACGGCGTCATCCAGATCGGCATGGACACGCCCCAGGTCACGCGCGCGGATCTGGTGGTCGCCGCTGAACGCCTGATGCGCTCGCGCGGAGTCATCGGCCCCGCGGACGACGGCGGCTGGTGGTTGCTCGGGCTCCGGAACGGGACCGACGCCAAGGTGCTCGACGACGTCGCCATGTCGCAGGACGACACATGCGACCAAACCATCGCAGCACTGCGATCCGTCGGAGTAGACCTGTCGCGAATCCGAGAGCTCAACGACGTCGACACGTGGGCCGATGCCATCGCTGTCGCGTCCGAGCACCCCGACTTGCTCATGGCGGCGGTCGTCGACCGCCACGAGCGTGGTGCGTCATGACCACGGAGAGCATCGACCCTGGCCGCGGCTTCGACCGTATGTTCGCGGGCGCCAACAGTGCATTCGTCGACCGGTTCGGCCGTTCGCGGCCTCTCGACGTGGATCAGTGGCGCGCCGATCCCGACGCCGCCGATCTCGAGCTCTTCGTCGCGCCCTGCACCGGTCCCACAATCGACATCGGATGCGGACCTGGTCGCATCGCGGCCGCGTTGAGCGAGCGATCGATCCACGCGATGGGCATCGACACATCGATGGAAGCCATCCGCCAAGCCCGCGAACGCGGCGCGGTCGCCATGTTGCGTGACGTATTCGACCACCTGCCGGGCGAAGGACGGTGGGATTTCGCCCTGCTCGCCGATGGCAACGTCGGCATCGGCGGAAGCCCTGTGGTGCTCCTACGCCGGGTGGCGCAACTGCTGCGGCCGGGCGGGTCGATCATCGTCGAAGTAGGCGCGCACGGCCTCGGCCTCACGTATGAACGCATCCGGCTGCGGGTCGACAGCCACCTCAGCGCGCCCTTCAACTGGGCCAGCGTTGGTCTCGACGCAATTGGCTCGGTGGCCGCTGCCTCGGGCTTGGACGTCGTGCGCACGCATACGGTCGGCGATCGCCACACAGCCACGCTCCGCACGCGAGCGGTGACGTAGCAACATCTCTCTCTCCCCACCACGTCCCGCGAGTGGCGCACATTGGGGGTTCCCCGGCGTGATCGGCCCCGATTTTGCGCCACTCGGCGTTGGATTCTCGCCAATCAGCGAGCCCGTAAAAGTTGGGACCAATCCTTTCTGGGGAGGGTCGCGAATCACTGGTATCCAGTCGCCGTCCGGCGCAGTGTCACCGACTTAAAGGATTTGAATGCCATGAACACACGTAAAGTCTTCGCAGG
>JAOPXA010000012.1 GCA_025965395.1 Nocardioidaceae bacterium
GCGGTGGCGACCAGCGACCAGGCGTTGTTGGCCCACATCGCGGCCTTCGTACCGATGGCACAGCAGCACTTGCGCGCGCTGGGCGACACGGGCGATCAAGCCAACATCGACATCGCTGCCGCACCGATGGCCCTGGGCGCGCAAGTGGGATTGTTGCGCAAGGAGCACGCGTCGATCCGCGCGTCGCTCTCTCAAGCTGCGGTTTCGGCTGTCTCCGGCGAGTTCGCTCTCGTCGTGGCGTCGGTTGCGGCTTCTCACGCTCAGCAAGGCGCGTTGCTGGCGGCGATGAAGGTATGACTGCACAGAGGCCAGATATCGACGCCCTCCAGCGGGCGCTGATCAGCGAGCACGAGGCGGTCTATGCGTATGGGTCCCTCGGCGCACGCTATCCCGACGTGCGCGGCGGCGCGGCGCTCGACTCATACCGGCTTCACCGGAAGCGCCGTAACGCGACGATCGCTCTGATCGAACGGCTCGGCGAGCAGCCCGTGGGGGCGGCCGCGGTGGTCGACCTACCGAACGTCACATCGACCAAGCAGGCAGTTGCGCTTGGCAGGACGATTGAACGTCGCTGCCTCGCGCGCTGGACCGGCGTGATCGGTGTGACAACGGACGGCACGCGGGCGTTCGCCGTGACGATGATGGGCGACACCGCGGTGAGCGCCCTCACCTGGGGAGTCCGCCCCATCGCCCTCCCCGGCCTGGCCCGCTAGCCCTGCTTTAGGGGGTCAGGCGAGGTGTTCGACCAGGTCAGCCAGCGGGACGTCTTGCTTGTCGCCCGTGGCGCGGTTCTTGACCTCTACCACGCCGTCGGCGATGCCACGCCCCGCGACAACGATCGTGGGTACGCCGATCAGCTCGGCATCCTTGAACTTCACGCCTGGCGAGACCTTCGGGCGATCATCAAGCAGCACCGAGATGCCCGCGTCGTCCAGCTCTTGCGCCAGCTGCTCGGCCGCCGCCTTGATCGCGTCGTCCTTGCCCGCGATGACGAGGTGGACGTCGAACGGCGAGAGCTCCTTGGGCCAGATGATGCCCAGTTCGTCGTGTGCGTTCTCCACCACAGCGGCCACGGCGCGAGACACTCCTACGCCGTATGAGCCCATAGTCACCGTGACCAGCTTGCCGTTCTCATCAAGCACCTTGAGATCGAGCGCCTCGGCGTACTTGCGACCGAGCTGGAAGATGTGGCCCATTTCGATGCCGCGAGCCAGCTCGAGCGGTCCGGAGCCGTCCGGCGCGGGGTCGCCCGCACGCACCTCGGCCGCTTCAATCCGGCCATCGCACACGAAGTCACGCTCAGCGGTCAGGTCGATCACGTGCGAGCCGTCGACGTCCGCACCAGTCACCCAGCGCGAGCCCGCGACGACGCGCGGGTCGGTGAGATAACGGATGCCGGTGGCGTTCTCCAACCCCAGCACTCGCGGGCCGATATAGCCCTTCTTGAGGTCGGGGTATGCGGCGAAGTCCTTCGCCTCGAACGGCTCGACCTCAGCCGGCTCGACCTGCGCGGCAAGGCGCTTCTCGTCAACATCGCGGTCGCCGGGGAGTCCGATCGCCAAGGGCTCGCGCGTGCCGTCAGGGTTGCGCAACATGACAAGCACATTCTTCAACGTGTCGGCGGCGGTCCAGGCACGATCATCGCGCGGGAAAGCCTCGTTGAGGTGATCGACCAGCGTCGCGATCGTCGGGGTGTCAGGCGTCTGCTCGGCATGCGCGGCGGGCGCGTCCTCATACGGAATCGCCTCAGGCACCACGGTGCTGACGGCCTCGACGTTTGCGGCATACCCCCCGGGCGATCGCACGAACGTGTCTTCGCCGTTCTCTGCAATCGCAAGGAACTCTTCGCTCGCCGATCCGCCCATGGCACCTGACGTGGCTTTGACAATGACGTAGTCGAGGCCGAGGCGCGTGAAGATCTTGATGTATGCCTGGCGATGAAGCTCATACGCAGCCTCGAGGCCCGCGTCATCGACGTCGAAGGAGTAGGAGTCCTTCATGACGAATTCGCGGCCGCGCAGGATGCCCGCGCGTGGGCGCTGCTCATCGCGATACTTGGTCTGGATCTGATAGAGGTTGAGCGGCAAGTCCTTGTAGGACGCGTAGAGGTCCTTGACCAGGAGCGTGAACATCTCCTCGTGCGTCGGCCCGAGGAGGTAGTCACCGCCCTTGCGGTCCTTGAGGCGGAAGAGGTTGTCGCCGTACTCGGTCCAGCGACCGGTCGCCTCGTACGGCTCGCGAGGCAGAATCGCCGGGAAGTGCACTTCCTGGGCACCGATCGCGTCCATCTCCTCGCGGACGATCTTCTCGACGTTGCGCAGGACGCGCCAACCCAGCGGCAGCCAGGAGTAGATGCCCGGCGCGGCACGTCGCACATACCCCGCCCGGACGAGAAGGCGGTGGCTCGGGACTTCGGCATCGGCCGGATCGTCGCGGAGCGTGCGCAGGAACAAGCGGGACATACGGGTAATCACGGGCGCGAGTCTACCGACCGGGCGCGGTCGCCCCTCCCCACGACGTGAAAATCTACTTTGGGTAGCGATTTCGTTATCAAAAGTGGATTGTCACGTCGAAGGGGCGGGGTTGCGCGCGGCCTTCCACGCTGTACGGATCATCGGCGCCTGGAGCGGAAGGCGGGCGATCGTGCCTGCTTTGTACCAAACAGGTGCGCGCTTGCTCCGCAGGGAGCTCAGGGTCATCTGGACGTTGGCCGGGAAGACCGCGGTCAGCAGCCCCGCGGCCGCATAGCCACCAACGCTGCGCGTCTTGGGGTGCAGCAGGAGCGCCGCAGACACAAGCTCGGCCGCGCCGGACGCATACACCAGCTCACGCTTGTAGAGCAGCGGCTTAGGCA
>JAOPXA010000015.1 GCA_025965395.1 Nocardioidaceae bacterium
TCGGCCTCGATCTCGGCCATCATCTCGTCCCATTGCTCACGCTGGGGCTCCTTGCCGCCGCCGAGCATGACGGATCCGAAGCGCCGGCCGAGAAGACCCGACGATTCGAAACGGTGGTTGTAGTTCTTGCCCGGGTAGCGCACGCCGTGGTCGAGGAGGAGCGGACGCGACGCGCTCGCAGCGGCCTGGAGCGCGGTAGTGCCGGTCTTGGGCAGCCCGATGTGCAGGAGGCGGGCTCGTTCGGGGAGCGCGGTCACCGCGCTATCGGTGTAAAGCTCGCTCACGTTCAGCCTCCACATCGGCGGGATCATGGGCACCTGCAGACGCGACGTGCGCGGCACGAGGCGGAGACCTCACCCTACTATTGGACTATGACGGGCGAGGGAGAGTGGTCGCGGTGAGCCACCCCGAAATCGACTGGGCGTATGTGGGTCGCCTCCCCACCGTGGTCGTCGATCGTTCCGATCTCGATCTCGTTGAGTTGTGCCTCGGCGGCGCTCTTGCCCCCACGTTCGAGCTGGCCGAGCCGATGGCCGACCCCAACGATGCGTACGTGTTGACCGACCCCCGGAGCACGCCTATCGCTCTCGCGCGCCGCGACATGGCTGGGGAGCTGACGTTGGTCCCGCTCCGGCCGATCGCGCAGACCCGCGGTCCGCACGGCGATCCGAACATTCGCCTGCCTGCCTCTGCGGTGCGGCCGCTTGTGCAGGACGGCACGACCCTTGCCGTGGCCTTCGGCGACCTGCCGAGTCGATCCGATCTTGATGTCGCGCGCGCCGCGATTGCGGAGAAGGCGCCCGTCCACGTGGCCTGGTGCGTCCTTGCTGGGCGCGGAGGCGATTCGGACGCCTACGCGCCAGCCCTGGTCCGCGCGACGACGCGACTTGCTGACGAGTGGAAGACCGACCTGCACGTCGTCAAGGTCGTGGTTCCGTGGTCGAGTCGCAACATCCTCAAGACCCTGGTGTGGATCGGCGACGAGCCGCTGACCACCGAGGTCGTCCTCCACGGTTACGGCGCCAACTCGACCACCGAGATCGGCGACCTCAGGCACCGTGGTGCACGCAACGAAACCGACGAGTTAGCCCAGGCGTGGCAGCGCGAGGCCAGCCGCCTCTTCCCCGACGCGTCCGTCGCCGAGATGCGCAAGACCATGCCGCACTCGCCGCGCGACGGCAGCCACCACGGAGCCGTGGTCATGTTCACCGGCCTGTCGGGTTCGGGCAAGTCGACGTTGGCGCGCGCCTTTGCCGACGCCATCCACGACGAGTACGAGCAGGCCGTCTCGTTGCTCGACGGTGACGAGTTCCGCCAGCTGATGTCATACGGTCTCGGCTTCGACCGCGCCAGTCGCGAGCTCAACATCAAGCGGATCGGCTATGTGAGCGCCCTCGTGGCCAAGCACGGCGGCATCGCCGTCGCGGCACCTATCGCGCCGTTCGCCGACACGCGCGCCGAGGTGCGCCGACTTGCCGAGGAGCAAGGCGTCTTCATGCTCGTCCACATGGCTACGCCCCTCGAGATCTGCGAGTCCCGCGACAGCAAGGGCATGTATGCGCGGGCGCGCGCGGGCATCGTCACCGAGTTCACCGGCATTTCCTCGCCCTACGAAGCACCCGAAGACGCTGACGTCACCATTGACTCGAGCGCCACGAGCGTCGAGGATTCGCTTGAGCTGCTGCTCGCCGAGTTCCGGCGCCGACTGGCTCCGTAGGTCTAGAGCAGAGTCACCGGAAGGGGGCGCCATGGCACACCGACCGAGCCGCTTCGAGCTGCAGTGGCCCGAGCTCTTCGAAGGCCTTGCCGACTGGCAGCGCCGCGGCATCAATCAGCGCCTCGCCAACGCGTCGCTCGAAGGCTGGAACGCCACGGCCGAGGGCATTGCGGCGCTGATCGCCGACGTCATCGACATCGAGGACCGCGACGAGTTCCGCCGCCGCGTGCTGCTCAGCCCCCGCACGTACAACTCCTGATTCCCCAGCCGGCGGCGTGAGACGCTTTGCGGATTCGCGACATTGCTAGGTATGAGTGGATATCCGAGCCTCAGAGCGGAGACAAGCGTGACGGCGACGACGTCGGACGACAGACCCTTGATCGCGCGAGCGCGCCAAGGGCAATCTGGCGCGTTCAATGAGCTGTATGCGCGCCACGTGCGGCCGGTCTATTGGCAGGCATACGCGGTCGTCGGCAACGCTCAAGACGCCGAGGAGACGACTCAAGACGTCTTCATCACGGCGTGGAAGAAGCTGTCCTCGATCGAGATCGCGGGTGAGTCGCTGCTGCCGTGGCTGCTCGTGACGGCCCGCTACACCGCTCTCAACCGGCGGCGAAAGTCGTGGAGGCACAGCAACGTCGTCCCGCTCGACGCATCCGTGCCCGACGTCGCGCCGACGGCTGAGGAGCAGCACGAGTCCGCGCTGATCCTCGAACGCGTCACCGAGTGCGTCGCTGACCTCAACGAGGTCGACCAGGAGTTGTACGACCTGTGCATCAACGGCGACCAGACCTACGCCGCCGCGGCTGAGCGGCTCGGCGTCACCCATGGCGTTGTGCGCAATCGCGTGTCACGCATCCGCCAGCGGCTGCGTTCGGACCTTGCATCTGTGAAGGAGACACCATGAGCACGTCCAAGGAACTCCCCGAGCTCACCGATGAGCGCATCGAGGTGATGCGGCGCACGATCATGCGCGGTGTGCAGGTTGAGAGCGAACGCCGCCGCAAGCGTGGCCGTATGTTGCTCGGTGCCGCGGCGGCCGTCGTGGCGGTGGGCATCGGCTCGTCGGTCATTGCGTCGCTGCCGTCGTCGAACGATTCGGGCAGCGACTCGGCGAGCGCGGGTAGCGCGGCATCGGACAGCGGCGGTTCTTCAGCTGAGAGGTTCGGGCCGGCACCAGCCGCTGGCGACCTGGCCTCTGGCGACGGCCCCGCAGACGAGAATTGCACGGCGTGCCACAACTCCCAAAGCGACGCGAAAGCAGGCCGCGAAGTCATCACCTCGGGTTCGATCACGCTGACTGTCGCCAAGCCACAAGAGGCAGCGCAGAAGATCAGCGACCTCGTCGAGTCCTTGGGCGGCCGCACCGATCAACGTTCAGAATCTGCCGCCAAGGGCAATGACGACGCGCAGGCCCACCTCACCATTCGAGTCCCGAGCGCCAAGGTCAAACAGACGATCGACAAGCTCGTCGCGTTCGGCACGGTCGAGAACGTCTCGATCGACAACACCGTTGTCACCACCC
>JAOPXA010000042.1 GCA_025965395.1 Nocardioidaceae bacterium
CACGCGCCCGCTCGCCTCGCTGCTGATAGATTTCGTAGCGAGCGGCTACGGACTCGTCATGGATGAAGCGCCTGATGGCACTCACGATCGACCTGAGGGCGTGAAGAACGCAACGGTAGAATCGCTCGGCAAGCTGTCAGAGGCACTCGAGATCGTCGAACACGCCCGCGGTCTGCTGTACGGGTTTCACCGATTGACCGGCGCGGGGGACCTTGCGCTTGGAGAAGCAGTGGATTTACTCAAAAAGGCGGGTCACGACGACCTTGCGGAACGAATCGAAAGCGAGCTGGTTGGACGCAATGTCATCGAGGGACGTTGGACGTTTCAAGTCGTCGAAGAGTATGACGATGGCTACTACGCGACGTTCAAACGTTTGGAACAGACGTCGCGTGAAGCGCTCGTCGGGGGGAAGCGACACCTGTTCGAGGCGGAGATGAAGGAGGACCGGCGAACTCATGGTCGTCGACACCACGAGGCGGGTCCGACACCGTGAGACGCCAGGCTGGTTGGGGGTTCACCGCACGTGCGCTAGTCCACGCTTTTCGGTTCGGCGAGACCTGAGCGCGTCGGGTGAGGCAGTACGGACGGGCCCTTGAGGGCGGGGTGAATCGGCTCTTCGGGAATATTCTCAATGGTTGCGAAGGGCCTCGACTAGGTCTGCCTTGTTCTTGCGAGAGTAGTTGCTCATTCCCAGTTCCTTCGCGCGCTTCCTGAGATCAGCGACGGTCCAGTCGTCATAGGGTGGCGATTCCCCACCTTTCGCTCCCACCGTGGAAGCGAACCGGCCCTTTTGCGCAGCAGCGTTGGAGATCCTGGCGGCCTTCTCCTTCGATGCACCGTCGTCGCGAAGGGCTTCATACATGGCGGGCTTCTTGAGACTGGGGGTCTTCTTGGCGGGCATGGCTCCTCCTGGTCAACTCGCGTTCAGACACCTCATACCCGGTTGTGTCAGTTTCATGCTTGGTCAACGCCCCGGTACGAGTCGTCGGATTCGCGCGTGTGCGAGGGCCGCCCGCGCCGCGTTCATGCCGGGGGCACCGTGCACGCCCCCACCTGGGTGAGCAGACGCTGAACCGAGATACAGGCTCTTGATCTGGGTCTCAGCCCGTCCGAGGCCCGGTGTCGGCCGAAAAATCAGTTCCTGGTGGAGCTGAGAGGTACCGCCGTTGATCGAACCGCCAACGAGATTGGCATCGCGAGCTTCGAGCTCTCGAGGTCCGATCACCCGTCGAGCCAGGATCTTCGATCCGAATCCCGGGGCCAGCTTCTCGATGCGCGCCTGCATACGGTCGGCGAATCGCTCGCAATCAGATTCGTCCCACACCCCTCGAATGCCTTGCTCGCCAGCGTCACGAATCGCGCGCTGAGGCACGTGGGTGTATGCCCAAAGCGCCTCGGTGCCCGCGGGCGACCGAGAGGGGTCCGCCGTGGTCATCTGCCCCGCCAGCATGAACGGGTTGGCCGGGATAGCTCGTGCCGAGACCTGTCCGAGTGCTTCGCTCATCTGCTCGACAGAGTCGGCGACGTGGAAGGTGCCGGGCGCGTAGGTCGGCGCCGATGCCCAGGGGATCGCGCCGTCGAGGGCCCAGTCCACTTTTACGGTCGAAGGGTCCAGGTCGAAGGACTTCATCGCCTCCGACGTGCGGCGAGGGACGTCAGAAGGTTCCAACAGCCGTCCATACAGGTGGAGAGCAGCAACGTCAGCGATGACCGACTGACGCGCGACCACACGACCGCCGTCCGCTGTCCGCACTCCGACCGCTCTCTTGTTCTCCACGTCGATCTTGACGACTTCGCTCGACGTCCAGATGGTGCCGCCGAGTGACTCGAAGCGCTTCGCCAAGGCTTCGGAGAGACGCCCCGCCCCACCCTCGGGCACGGGAAACCCGACCGTCTGGCCAAGCATGGTCATGAGGATGCCCATGAGACCCGACCCCGGCGCGTTGAGAGGTATGTCGGCATGGCCAGCGTTGCCTGCGAGCAGTATGCGTGGCGAGACTCCGCCGAACTTGGCGCGACCCACCTCGTCGACGGGTGTCAGCATCGTCTTGACGAACTGGAGGCCACCCACGCTTCGCAGCCTGGCGAGTGCCGCTAGGCCAGACTTGACGGGAGGGAAGGGCGACAGGAGGGCGCCGACCATCTGGTCACCGATGCGGTCCCAGTCGTCGCAGAGCGCACGCCAAGCCTCGCCATCGCCAGGATGCTGACGGTCCATGATGTCGGCGGTGATCTCGCGATCGCGGTGCAGCAGCGCCCAGTCGCCGTCGGGAAGGGGATGACCGAGCACCGCGGGTGCGTGCCGCCAGACCAGTCCGTGCCGCTCCAGCTCGAATGATTTGATGGTGGGCGACGCTTCAGCGAGCGGGTAAAACGCGCTGAACGTGTCGTGCACGAACCCCTGCTGGACGCCTTCGTCGCTCCGGACAGCGCCCCCGACCGTTGGCTGGGTCTCGACGATCAGCACCGACCAACCTGCGTCGATCATGTGATTGGCGGCGACGAGACCGTTGGGCCCAGCACCAATGACGATGGCATCGAAGATTTCGGCATTCATCGGCGGTTCGCTCTGAATGAGCGTGCCTTCGCGGCAATGTTGCGCCCGACCCCAACCAGGGCATTGCCCTGCTCTCCGTGCAGGCGATTGCCGTCCGTCTGCGACTCGAGCACATTGCCAGAGTTAGCAGGAACGGCCTGAGTCCGGTCAGTGGCGGCTAGCTCGAAAAGCGGTCCGACGAATGTGTCGAAGACCCATGGCATCGCGGAGAATCCTACGCGGATGACGTTGTTTGACCAGCCGACCTGAGAGCGATCGCGGTGACGGTCGAGTAGACGCAGCATTGCGCGCGCGACCCGCTCAGGGGACGCGACGGGCGGCGGCGGTCTTCCGTTGAATTCGGCGTAGTTGGCCGCCTGCTCGTAGATCGGTGTGTCGACGCCCCCGGGCGCCACGTAGGCGATATGGACGCCCCTCAGGTCCCGGTTCTCCAGCTGCAACTGGCGTGCGAGAGCTCGCACGCACCACTTGCTAAGCACGTACGGACTCATGGTCGGGACGGCGATGTGCCCGATGACCGACCCGGTCATCACGAGCGTGCCGTGCTCCTGCCGCCGCATGTGATGGATGGCGTGTCGAGCGACATTGACCGACCCGCCAAGATTCGTG
>JAOPXA010000061.1 GCA_025965395.1 Nocardioidaceae bacterium
AGCCGTTGTGGACCATGCACTGGTCCGGCCCCACCGCATACGGGTGACAGCCCGCCGGAGTCACGGCCGACTCGGTCGCCATGCGCGTATGACCGACTCCTTGCCAGCCCTGCGCCTTTTCGAGACCGAACTGGGTTGCGAGGTCACGCGGATGACCGACGCCCTTGAGCACGGCGAGATCCTCACCAAAACCAATGACAAGTGCCTCGGGAACGGCCGTCCCGACCGCGGCCCTCAACGCGTCGACCGACACCGGCGCATTGACGACAAAAGTCGGAGACGCATCCGTGACCACGACCGGCTCGCCGAGTACTGCGCCGATCGCCGTAGCCACCTCCGCCGCGCCGAGCGGGGTGTCAAGGATAGAAACGGTGGCATGGCCCGGAGGAGACCACACGGGGTCCCCGTAGACCGCCACCCCTGCCGAGTCAGAACCCCGGTCCTGCATCTCACACAGCATCCCGGTCAACAGCTCACCGAGACGCGGATAGAGGTCGGGGTTTCGAAGATGCAGACCAACAATGCCGCACATAAAGTCTCCTAAATTCTCGTCGTCGACTCAGAAGGCCGTGAGGTAGTGTTCGACTTCCCAAGCACTGACCTGGCTGTGCCACGCGAAGAACTCCTCGCGCTTGAGATTGGCGAAATACGCCGAGACACCCGGCCCGGCAGCATCGAGGACCCCGCAGAGCGTCGAGTCGGCTTCGAGTGCCTCGACGGCGTGCAACAACGTCAGCGGCAGCGCCGCACGAGACGCACCGTTGTCTCCGCCTGGCGTGCCTGGGTCGAGATTGCGCTCGATTCCGTCCAGGCCGGCACCGATAGCCCCTGCAGCCGCAAGGTACGGGTTCGCTGAGCCGTCACCGCCCCGCAACTCGATGCGGTTGTTGTCCGGAACGCGCACCAGATGCGTGCGGTCGTTGCCGCCATACGTCGGGAACCTAGGCGCCCACGAAGCGCCAGATGTGGTCGAGACCGCTCCCGTGCGCTTGTATGAGTTCACCGTCGGGGCGATCACGGCTTGTAGCGCCGCAGCGTGCTCAAGCACGCCTCCGATGAACGCGTATGCGAGAGGCGCCAGACCCAGTCCGCGGTCGTCGGACTCAGAAGGGAACAACGCCTCCTCGCCCTGCCAGAGCGACAGGTGCATGTGCAGCCCGCTGCCCGTGCGGTCACCAAACGGCTTGGGCATGAACGTCGCAGTCATACCGCGCTGCTCAGCCAGCATCGAGATCAGGTAGCGCAGCGTGATGACCCGATCAGCGGTCGTCATCGCATCGGCATAAGCGAAGTTCTGCTCGAACTGGCCGTTGCCGTCCTCGTGGTCATTGGCGTAGTTCGCCCAGCCCAGCGAGTTCATGCCCGTCGACACCGCAGCCAGATGGTCGAACATACGCGTCACGCCGCGGGCGTCGTAACAAGGACGTGCCGCGTTGTCCGAACGGTCCGCAGTCACCAGGTTCCCCTGCTCGTCCTTGTCCACAAGGAAGTACTCGACCTCGGCGCCCACGAACACCGAGAGATCCTTCGCGGCAGCGCGATCAAGCATTGAACGCAGAATCACCCGAGGAGCGAACTTCCACGGAACGCTTTCCACATGAGGGTCGCAATGGACGAGCGCCAGCCCCTCCTTGATGAACGGAATCGGTGTGAACGACGACGCGTCCGGGATCGCCATGATGTCGGGATCCTTGGGCTCCTGGCCCATCGCACCGGCCGCATACCCAGCGAAGCCGACGCCCTCGTTCTGCAGCTCCTCGACGGCCTCTACCGGCACGAGCTTGGCGCAAGGCTTCCCCGTCAGGTCAACGAAAAGGGCAAGAATGAAGGTCGTGCCCGCTTGCCGCGCGAGTTCAGCCAAGTCAGCCGTCGGTTGATCGTCCATCAGGTTCCCTCCCGGGATGCCACCGCAGGTCCTTCGCAGGAATCTACTCTACGGAACTATTGTCTACCATCAGTAGACCGCGGGAGTGTTGCCGGGAGATCACACCCAGATGGACATCCGATCAATCCTTTGATTGCCCCCCGGGCTGGGACGCCAAAAAGGGCCGGAATCTGAGTGATTCCGACCCTTGCGACTTCAAGCTGGTGTCCGAGGGGGGACTTGAACCCCCACGCCCTAACGGGCACTAGCACCTCAAGCTAGCGCGTCTACCATTCCGCCACCCGGACAGGTGTTGACTGCGATCCATCGTGCAGCCAAGAAACCTTAGCAAATCCAAACCGCGGGTGCCCCGGCGGCTCGTAGAATTGGATGAGGCCCCGCGAAGTATGAGTTCGCGGGGCCTCTCATGTGATCGAGTGTGACGGTCTCTCTCGAGCGAATCGCTTCTCTGGTCCCGCCAACCTCGTCACTGGTTGGTGCGTTCGGCTTGCGCCTCTCGCCATGGTTCCGGTCTTCGATTCGTTCGGCGTTCCCGAAGGTTCGCGTAGGTCATTTCTATGCGCTGGCCGTGCCGAGCACAAGTGATTTCGGGACCAATTTCAAACAAATTTTGCGTGGACGGCACCTGTCCACAGTGTGACCTAGGTCACCCACAGGAACCGCGGACTTATCCACAAATCAATCCACAGGCTGTGCGTTACGTCAGTGTGGCAAAGGCGTGGATGACGATCCCGGCGAGCCCGCCCACGACCGTTCCATTGATGCGAATGAACTGAAGATCGCGCCCCACGTGCAACTCGATGCGTTCAGCGGTCTCCTTGCCGTCCCAGCGATTGACGGTCTCGGAGATGATCGTCGCAAGTTCACGGCCGTAGTTGTTGACGACGTATGCCGCGATATCCGACACGAGAGCATCAATGCGTTCAGCGAGCACTTCGTCATCAATGAGCCGCTGTGCGAAGGACCGCACCTCATCCAGTGCTCGTTTGCGGAGGTGACCTTGTTCGTCCTGGAGAGCCGCAATGAGTGCCTTGCGCAGCGAGTCCCACAACGCGATCGACGTCATCGCGAGCTGTGGCTGCTCGAGGACTCGTACCTTGAGCCGCTCGAACCTCTCCATCGTCGAGGAATCGTGCTGGAGGTCCTGGGCCAACTGACGGAGCAGAGTGTCGAGTGCTTGGCGAGCGTGGTGGTCAGGCTGCTTGCGGATGTCTTGCACCCACGCGAGCGCTTCCTGGTGCAGGCGTGAGCCCATCCGCTCGTCCAACCAGTTCGGCGTCCACCACGGCGCACGCTCGCCCACCAGTGCCGAGATCGCCGACTCGTTGTGCTCGAGCCACCGGTGCAGCTCATCCAAGGCAAGGTCGACTAGCGCGTGGTGCGTGTTGTCCTCGACGATCTCGGCGAGCAACTGACCAACGACAGGGCTCAGCGGTTCGGCGGCCAACCGGGGCATGATGGCGTCCTGGATGACAGTCGAGACGTCACTTTGCTTGATATGAGCAAGCCCGTCGGTGACGATGCGGGCGCCTTCGCGGACGACCCGCTCGCTGTGACGCTCATCCACGAGCCATTCGCCCACCGTGCGGCTCACATGAGCGGTGCGGATGCGATCGCGTACGACGTCCTCGTTGAGGAAGTTGTCGGCCACGAACTCCTGAAGGCTCTCCCCCAGCGCCTGCTTGCGGTTGGGGATGAGGGCCGTATGAGGAATGGGCAGCCCTAGTGGGTGACGAAAGAGTGCGGTGACGGCAAACCAATCAGCGATCGCGCCCACCATGGATGCTTCGGCGCCTGCATTCACATACCCCAAGAAGCCAGTCTCGCCCTGCGTCAGGAAGAACACCACGGCCGCGATGACCAGCAGCGACGACGCCAGCGTGCGCATCTGCCGGAGGCCGCGCCTGCGTGCCTCGTCGTTGGCGGACATCGCCACTGGCGCCTTGAAGCTGGTCGTCGGATCCCCGTGTGTCGTCACCCCAGAACCCTAAGGGTGAAGCGGAGCGCGCGCAGGGAGCGTCAGGCGGCGCGCCATCTCGTAGACTTCGGGCATGAGCTTCAACGACGACGCCAATCTCGATACCAGCCAAGTGACCTCGGGTGGTCGAGGCAAAGCAGGAGGCGTCGCCATCGGCGGCGGAATCGGTGGAATCGTGCTCGTAGCGATCTTCACACTGCTCAGCGGAGGGTCCCTCACCGACGTGCTCGGCGGAGCCGCGAACGGTCAGTTCGGCACCAACAACATCCAGGAGGGCGGCTCGGAAGAGCTGGACTTCTCGCAGTGCAAGACCGGCGCCGACGCCAACGACAACGACACCTGTCGCATCATCGGCACCGTCAACAGCGTCCAGGACTACTGGACCGACGCCCTGCCCGCAGATATCAAGCGCCAGTACCGCGAGGCCACGACGGTGATCTACTCCGGCTCGACGCAATCGGCCTGCGGCACCGCATCAAGTGCGACGGGGCCGTTCTACTGCCCCAGCGACGAACGTGTCTACATCGACGCATCCTTCTTCGACGAGCTCTCCAGCAAGTACGGCGCCGACGGCGGCGCGCTCGCTCAGGAGTATGTCGTCGCGCACGAATATGGCCACCATGTCCAAAACATCCTCGGTATCCTCGGGCAAGCCCAGAACGGATCGGGTGCCACGGGCGGCTCGGTGCGGGTCGAACTCATGGCCGACTGCCTCGCGGGGGTGTGGGCCAATCACGCTTCCTCGACGCAAGACGACGAAGGCAACGCGTTGCTGGAGCCGCTCACGCGCACAGACATTAAGTCCGCACTCTCCGCGGCCGCCGCAGTCGGCGACGACCGCATTCAGCAAGCTTCGGGTGGCACCGTCAACCCCGAGGGTTGGACGCACGGGTCGAGCGCACAGCGTGAACGCTGGTTCACCACGGGCTACGAAGAGGGCAATATCAACAGCTGCGACACCCTCAACGCATCCCAGCTGTAAGTCGTGACGCCCCGGTTTGCCCTGAGGGCTGAGGTCTGGATCGTCCTCGGTCTGTCGTTGGGGCAGTCGGGTGTCTATGCGGCCGTCAGCCTGATCGCCAAGCTCACCCGAGGGCCCCTGCGCGACCAGACCGCGACCCTCAATGCGTCACAGAACCCACGCGAGTATCTCGATCTCACCTACCAGATCCTCGGGATCGGCTTCGCTCTCGTGCCGGTCGTGCTGGCGATCTACCTGCTGGCACTCAATCCGGGCAATCCGCGAGGTGTGCTGGGTTTCGCGGGTGATTTCGACAGACTCAATCCGCGGAACGGCGCGGCGTGGTGGCGGTCGCTGGCCGAAGGTGCCGGGCTGGCTGCTCTCATCGGGCTCCCCGGCCTCGCCCTCTACTTCACCGGCCGCGCGCTCGGCATCAGCGTCGAGGTCATCCCCAGCGCTCTGAACGAGTACTGGTGGACCGTCCCGATCCTGATTCTCTCGGCTGCACAGAACGCCATTCTCGAAGAGGTCGTCGTTGTCGGCTACCTGATGACACGCCTCAAGCAGTTCGCCTGGTCGCTGCCGGCGGTTCTCCTGACCTCGGCGGCGCTACGCGGCAGCTACCACCTCTATCAGGGTTTCGGCGCCTTCGTCGGCAACTTCGTGATGGGCCTCATCTTCGGCTACTGGTTCCATCGCACCAAGCGCGTCCTCCCGCTCATCGTCGCTCATACGATCCTCGATGTGGTCGCCTTCGTGGGGTATGCGTTGTTGGCCGATAAACTGTCCTTCTTGTGAAACTCACCTTCGACGACGCGCTGCCGATCAGCGCCAAGCGCGACGTCATCGCCGACGCCATCGCGAAGCACCAGGTCGTGATCGTCGCCGGCGAGACCGGCTCAGGCAAGACGACGCAGCTGCCCAAGATCCTCGCCACGCTCGGCCGCGGGGTCGACAAGCGCATCGGGCACACGCAACCTCGGCGCATTGCGGCTCGTTCGGTCGCAGCGCGCATCGCCGCCGAGTGCGAGGTCGAGTTGGGCGCGGAGGTCGGCTATGCCGTGCGCTTCGACGACACCACCTCGGCCGCCACGCGCATCAAGCTGATGACTGACGGCATCCTCTTGGCAGAGATCAACCGCGACCGGCTGCTCAGCGCTTACGACACGATCATCATCGACGAGGCTCACGAGCGGTCCCTGGCGATCGACTTCCTGCTCGGCTACCTCAAGCAACTGCTCCCCCGGCGTCCTGACCTTAAAGTCGTCATCACGTCGGCCACGATCGATCTTGACCGGTTCTCGGCGCTGTTCGACGGGGCACCGGTCATCGAGGTCAGCGGTCGCACGTACCCCGTGGAGCTGCGCTATCGGCCCCTGTCGGATCGCGACGGCGACGATCCGCTCGACGCCATCGGGCAAGCGGTCGACGAGCTAGGAGCCGAATCCGACGGCGACATCCTCGTCTTCCTCTCTGGCGAACGCGAGATCCGCGACACCGCCGAGTTCCTCAAAGGCCGCAAGCTCGCACGCACCGAGATCCTGCCGCTGTATGGCCGCCTTTCCGCACCGGAGCAGCAGAAGATCTTCGCTTCTCACTCCGGTCGCCGGATCGTGCTCGCGACCAATGTCGCAGAGACCTCGCTGACCGTTCCTGGCATCCGCTACGTGATCGACCCCGGACTGGCCCGCATCTCGCGCTACAGCCAGCGCCTCAAGGTCCAGCGCTTGCCCATCGAGGCCATCTCCCAGGCCAGCGCCAATCAACGGTCCGGGCGCTGTGGGCGCACCTCCGACGGCATCTGCATACGCCTGTTCGCCGAGGACGACTTCGACGCACGTCCGGCGTTCACCGACCCCGAGATCCTGCGCACCAACCTCGCCTCCGTGCTGTTGCAGATGGCGTCGCTCGACCTTGGCGACATACGGGCCTTCCCGTTCCTCGATCCGCCGGATTCACGCGCGATCCGCGACGGCGTCGACCTCTTACGCGAGCTGGGGGCCTTGCGCTCGAAGGGCTCTCGACTGACGGGTATCGGCCGCCAGATCGCCAATCTTCCGGTCGATCCGCGCTTGGCGCGCATGCTGATCGCGGGCGCCGAGGCGGGTTGTCTCAGCGAGGTTCTCGTCATCGTGTCGGCCATGTCGATCCAAGACCCTCGAGAGCGCCCCTTGGAGGCTCAGCAGAAGGCCGACGAGCAGCACAAGCGGTTCGCCCAGCCCGAGTCGGACTTCGTGTCCTACCTCGCGCTGTGGACCTACATACGTGAGAAGCGATCCGAGCTGTCGGGCAACAGGTTCCGCCGGATGTGCCGCGACGAGTACCTGCACTACCTCCGCATTCGCGAGTGGCACGACGTGCACTCCCAACTGCGCCAGACGGCGCGCGACATGGGGCTCAAGGCCAACAAGTCCGATGCCGGGCCTGACGAGATCCATCAGGCGCTTCTGACGGGCCTGCTGTCGCACGTCGGGCTCAAGGAGACCGACGGACGTGAGTATGCGGGCGCACGCAACGCACGCTTCATGCTGTTCCCCGGCTCGGGACTCGCCAAAAAGACGCCGCGCTGGGTCATGTCAGGAGAACTCGTCGAGACAACGCGTTTGTGGGCTCGTACGAATGCCAAGATCCAACCCGAGTGGATCGAAAAGGCCGCGCCTCACCTCGTGAAGCGCTCCTACAGTGAGCCGCACTGGTCGAAGAAGCGCGGCTCGGTCATGGCGCAGGAAAAGGTGACCCTCTACGGATTGCCGGTAGTCGTCGACCGCCTCGTGACGTTCTCCAGCATCGATCCCGTGGTGTCGCGGCAGCTCTTCATCCGACACGCCCTCGTGCAGGGCGAGTGGCAGACCCAGCACCACTTCTTCGCGCGCAACCGCGACCTCCTCGACCATGTCGAGAGCATCGAGGAACGCACGCGCCGCCGCGATCTGCGGGTCGACGACGAGACGCTTTTTGCGTTCTACGACGATCGCGTGCCGGCCGAGGCCGTCTCGGCTCGCCACTTCGACACGTGGTGGAAGAAGGCGCGACACCAGACTCCTGACCTGCTCGACTTCGAAAAGGAGCTGTTACTGCGGGCCGATGCTCCCGGCGACATCGAGCGCGACTTCCCGACCGAGTGGCGTTCTGAAAGCACATCGCTCCCCCTGACCTACACGTTCGAGCCAGGTCACGTGGACGACGGCGTCACCATCGATGTGCCGATCGAGCAGCTGACGTCGCTTGACGGCGAGAACTTCCTCGGCAGCGTTCCAGGACAGCGCTTCGAGCTGACGATCGCGTTGATCAAGTCCTTGCCGAAGTCGTTGCGACGCAACTTCGTGCCGGCGCCGCAGTTTGCACAGAAGTTCGTCGACTCGCTCTCGCCCGAGCCAGGAGATTTCCTGGATGCGCTGCGGGCGTTCATGCGCACGTTCGACGGCTCGCTCGTCGCGCGCGACGACTTCGACTTGGCGGCGGTTCCCGATCATCTACGCGCCACCTTCCGGGTGCTCGACGGCACGACCGATCTCGGGCGTGGCAAGGATCTCGCCGAGCTTCGTGAGCGGCTCGAGCCACATCTGCGTCGCGACCTCGATCGTCGGGCCAAGTCGATCGAGCGCGACGGGATCACCGCGTGGGACTTCGGCCCGTTGCCCAAGCGCCTCGACGTGGGTCAGGCGACGGGCTATCCGGCGCTCGTCGACTTCGGCACGTTCGTGGGGATTCGGGTGCTCGAGTCGGGAGCGCAGCAGGCGGTCGCTCATACACGTGGGGTCTCACGCCTCATCGCGCTCAGTACCACGTCCCCCGTCGCGGCAATCGGGCGCAATCTCGACCTGCGCACCAAGCTCCTGCTGTCCGCGGGGCCTTTCGCCGACGCGGCCAGCGTGATCGAGGAGTGCCACCTGGCAGCCCTCGATGCGCTCGTGAGACCAGCCCTTGCCTGGAACGCCGAGGACTTTGCACACCTGCGCGAATCGGCGCGCGCCGTGGTCTTCGACCTCACGGAGCCTGCAGTGCACAACGCTGCGAAGGTCGTCGAGAAGCTCAAGGACATCGACACCTCGGGCACCAGCGAGGCGGCGACCGACGTGCGTGTGCAGATGTCCTGGTTGATCTATCCAGGGTTCATTCGCGACGCCGGGATCGAGCAGCTCAAGCGCATACCGATGTATGTCGAGGCCGCCGCCAAGAGGCTCACCTCCGCCACGAAGCCCGCCTTGGTGGAGACCCAGGAGCTTGAGGCACGGCTGGCGGACTACACGAGTGGCATGAACGATCTGGCGCGCATGGCCCCCGAGGTTCAACAGGTGCGGTGGGCCCTCGAGGAGCTGCGCCTCAGCCTGTATGCGCAACACCTGCGCACCGCATACACCGTCTCGGTCAAACGCGTCGACAAGATGCTCACCGACCTCGGCGCCTGACCCACACAGACGAAATCCGTCGGTATGACACGGTCTGGGGATGCCAGTCGGTGCGAGACCCACGGATTTCGCGGAAAGGGTGGGTGGTGGGGGTTAGGCGACGCCGAGCAGGTCGATCACGAAGATCAGAGTCTTGCCCGAGAGCTGGTGACCGCTTCCCGCGGGACCGTATGCGAGGTGCGGCGGGATCGTGAGCTGGCGGCGTCCGCCGACCTTCATACCCGGAATGCCTTCTTGCCAACCCCCAATGAGGCCCTGAAGAGGAAACTTGATCGACTCGCCACGGTTCCAGGACGAGTCGAACTCGTCGCCGGACTCAAACTCCACACCGAGGTAGTGGACCTCGACCGTTGCGCCTGGCTTGGCTTCAGCGCCATCGCCGACAACGACGTCGAGGATCTCGAGGTTGACGGGCGCTTCGCCGCCGGGGAACTCAATTTCAGGCTTGTCAGTCATAACTTGATTCTTCCAGCCGGGTTCGCGATGCACCGTACGTGGGTCACAATATGGTTCATGCGCGCAACTGTCCTCCACTCCCCTCGTGACATCCGCCTCGACGACGTAGCTGCCCCGCAGCTCTTCGACGACACCGACGCGATCGTGCGGGTCGTCGCGTCCTGCATCTGCGGCTCGGACCTTTGGCCCTACCGCGGGATCAACGCAGTTCCCGAACCGAAGCACATCGGACACGAGTTCATCGGCATCGTCGAGTCCGTCGGGTCTGCCGTCGCCACGGTGACGCCCGGACAATTCGTGATCGCACCCTTCAACGCTTCGGACAACACCTGCAGCGTCTGCGAGCGTGGCATGCAGGCGTCCTGCAAGAACTTCACGGCATGGGGAGCGAACGACAGCAACGGCAACTTCGTGCAGGGGGGCCAGGGAGAGTTCGTACGCGTTCCGTTCGCTGACGGCACGCTGGTCGCTACGCCCTCCGAGCCCGACGCAGCCATGATCCCGCACCTCCTCACCTTGTCTGATGTCTTCCCCACCGGTCACCACGCGGCCGTGGCAGCCGGAGTCACCCCCGGCAGCACGGTCGCTGTCGTGGGAGACGGAGCCGTGGGTTTGTCCGCCGTACTCGCGGCCAAGCGGCTGGGAGCCACGACGATCGTGGCGATGTCGCGCCACGAGACGCGCCAAAACGTGGCCCGTACGTTCGGCGCCACGCACATCGTCTCGGCGCGCGGCAAGGAAGGCGCCAAGGAAGTCCGCGAGATCCTCGACGGCATGGGCGCGGACTTCGTCCTCGAGTGCGTCGGCACCAACGACAGCA
>JAOPXA010000096.1 GCA_025965395.1 Nocardioidaceae bacterium
GTGTTGTACATCCGGAAGCCCCACGCCTTCTCCGCGACGTCAGCGACGTCGTCGCTGTCAAGCACGACGAGTGGGTCCGAGCCCCCAAGCTCAAGGACGCACTTCTTAAGGTTCTTGCCGGCGAGCGCAGCGACGATGGCGCCTGCCCGCTCGGAACCGGTGAGCGAAACTCCCTGCACGCGCGGGTCGGAGACGATGGTCGCGATCTGCTCATGTGAGGCAAACACGTTGATGTAGGCGCCTTCGGGGACTCCGGCGTCCTTCATGATCTGCTCGACCGCAAGGGCCGACTTCGGGACCGACTCGGCGTGCTTGAGCAGGATCGTGTTGCCCAGCATCAGGTTGGGAGCCGCAAAGCGAGCGATCTGGTAGTACGGGAAGTTCCACGGCATGATGCCGAGAAGGGGCCCGACGGGAAGCTTCTGGACGACTGCCTTGCCGCCGGAGAATGTCTTGATGGGCTGGTCGGCCGCAAGCGTGGGGCCTTCGTCGGCGAAGTACTGGAAGATCGCCTCGCAGAACTCCGCCTCTTCAACACCCTCAGAGTGCGGCTTGCCCATCTCCTGGCTCGCGATGGCCGCCAGCTCGTCAGCGCGCTCCGCGAACAGCGCCGCCACCTTCTTGACAACCTCGGCGCGCTCCTCGATCGGGACGTCTTTCCATGCCAAGTATGCCGTGTGGGACGCAGCAAGCGCGGCAGCGATTTCCGAGTCGGTTGCCGTATTGAAGACTTCGACAACCTCGCCCGTCGACGGGTCGGTCACTTGGTAGGTGGGACTGGACATGGTCATCCTCCGCTAGTCGTTCCGAGATTCGCTACCACGGAGCCTAGCCCGAAGACGGGCGACTTACACGGGTGCGCGATGTGTATTTATGGTCGGGGCGACGTACGGTGGGCAACCTATGATCCGAGACATCACTTCGTACGACCTCGCCGAAATTGTCCACCTCAACCAAAACGCCCTTGAGGGCGTCGGACCGCTCGACCACGACAGTCTTATGCTCCTCGTCAAGATGGCAGACCAGGCCCTCGTCGTCGAGGCCGACGGCGATATCGCCGGGTTCGTCATCACCATTCCACCGGGCGCCAGCTATGACTCAAGCCGCTACCGCTGGTTCGAGGACACGCTCGTCGATGACTATGTCTACCTCGACCGCATCGTCGTCTCCGAGGCTCATCGCCGACAGGGCGTGGCGTCCAGGCTCTACGAAGAGATCGAAGGCGACAAGCCGGTAGCACTCGAGGTGTATGCGTCCAATGATGTCTCTCTCGCCTTCCATGAGAGCCGCGGATTCGATGAAGTCGGATCTCTCGACCACGCCGGCAAGACCAACCTCATGATGGTCCGCCAGCCCGTGCCCTCGGATACTGCTAGCTGAACTCGAAGCCCGCGTAGCCGTCGGCAACGATCGCCTCGCACTTCTCCACATACGCGGCGACACCACCCGGGTAGGGCATGAAGACTCGTGAGTTGTCATCCGCGTTGACGTGCACCATGTAGTTGTCGACCTGAAGGCGAAGCATGTTCTTGGCGAGGTCGGCGATGTGGGCAACCCACGCGTCTTGCGCGGACTCCGAGGGCTCGACGCGCGTGAGCCCACGCTCGGCCATGTGGCAGAGCAGGTCAGTCACGAAGTGAATGTGCTGCGTGTTGGCCACACTCACGTTGCTCAGCGTAGAGGGACTGCCGGGCCCGGCGATGACGAACATGTTCGGGAACTCGTGCGTCATCAGCCCGAGATAGGTCTGGGGACCGCGCGACCATTTCTCGGTGGGCCGATCACCCTTCTCATTGCTGACGTTGGCGTTCTCCAGGGCTCCCGTGTATGCCTGAAAACCCAGGGCGAAGATGATCACGTCCACGTCGTAATGGGCGCCACCGGTCTGGATGCCCTGCTCCGTGATTCTCTCGATCGGATCGGCGCTGCTATCGACGATAGTGACGTTGTCGCGGTTGAAGATCTCGTAGTAGCCAGTGTCGACCACAAGACGACGCGTGCCGACCGGATGATCGTACGGAAGAAGCTTTGCCGCAGTCTCGGGGTCCGTCACGATGCCGCGGATCTTGTCGCGTACGAACTCCGCAACGACCGTGTTGGCCTCCATGTTGGATCCCTGATCGTTGAAGATCATGTTCATGGAGTGGCCACCGAAGGCCCATCGGTCCTCGAGGAGCCGCTGCTGCTCCTGCGGAGTGAAGCTTGCGGCGAGTCCCTCATACGTGGGCATGATGGTGCCGCTTGCACCCGCGAGCAGTTGCGAGAGAAGCCCTGCGGGATCAAGGGCGTACGCGTCGTATGCCTCTCGATCGAGCGCGGCGTTGTGCGCTGGCACGGAGAAGTTCGCCGTGCGCTGGAAGACTAGGAGTTCCGAGGCGACACCGGCGAGTGCGGTCGCGGTCTGGATGCCTGTTGATCCGGTGCCAATGACGGCGACGCGCTTGCCTGCAAGGCCGACATCGTGGTCGGGCCAATGCGCCGTCTGAAACCACTCCCCTGCGAAGTCATCGAGACCTGCGAACTGCGGTTTGCGTGACTTCGACAATTGCCCGGTCGCCATGACCAAGAAGCGAGCGGTGAAGCTGCTGCCCTTGTCGGTCGAGATGACGTACAGGTCGAGAGCCGGATCCCAGATCGCTCCTGTCATCCACGTGTTGAACTCGTAGTGGTCACGCGTGCCGAACTTGTCGGCGACCCAGTTGAGGTAGGCGAGGATCTCCGGCTGAGCGGGATAGCGCTCGGTCCAGACCCATTCGCGATAGACCTCCGGATCGAACAAGCAGTAGTAGTACGGCTCGATGTCGACCCGCGCCCCCGGATAGCGGTTGTGGAACCAAACGCCGCCCACGTCGCTCGCAGCTTCGATGCCGTGGGCCGTGAAACCCTTCTGGCGAAGCTGATGACTCGCGTAGATCCCGCCCATTCCTGCCCCGATGACAGCGACGTCGTAGTCGGGTTGATTCTGTGAAGTCATGCGGCGTTTCCTCCATCAACAGCAACAATTGATCCGACCGTGAACGAGGATTCGTCGCTCAGGAGCCAGGTGACCGTGCGTGCGATCTCGTGCGCGTCGGCCATTCGTGAGATCGGGCGTGGTGCGACCTTCTCGAGCGCACCGCCCGGCTTCGTGACCGCAGCCGCCATGGGCGTGTCGACGCGCCCCGGCGCGACGGCGTTGACTCGGATGCCGAACGGGCCGTACTCGATAGCCGCGCTACGCGTGAGTCCTATGATGGCGTGCTTGCTCATCGTGTAGGCCGTCATCGCCGGCGCGGTTCGCAGCGCCCCGCTCGATGTGGTGTTGACCGCGTTTCCCGGGCGGTCATCGGCCCGAAGCCGACGGATGAACTCGCGCAAGACCAGATAAGAACCGCGCACATTGATGGCCATGAGCCTGTCGAAGTCTGCGACGCTGGATTCGGCGAGCGCATCTCCGACGATCAAAATGCCGGCGTTGTTGTGCAGAAGGTTGATCGGACCAAACGCTTCGGCGGCAGATGCGAAGGCCTCGGCGACCGAAGCTTCGTCGCTCACGTCGCACGGGATGAAGCGTGCCTCGGTCGTGCTCAGCGACTCAACTGCCTGCTCCAAGGCGGCCTTGTCGACGTCCAACATGGCGACCTTGCAGCCCTCGGCGAGGAGCTGGCTCGCCACTGCGAAGCCGATCCCCTGCGCCGCCCCTGTCACCACGGCGACCTTGCCAGCGAAGCGACCCGAGGTCGTCATTTCGGCGCCCTCGTGACATACATACCGTCCCTGACCGACTCGACCTGAGCGACGGTGATCTCGTCGGGTTGAGCGGTCACGAAGTTGCTGTCGGCGGAGTAGGTCGTGCGATAGAAGAGCCTCGACGAGGGAGGCAGGTTGATCAACGAGTGCCGCACTGCACCGGAGGTCAGCTCGCCGTGGACGTTCTTGACGGCGTCCGCCCAGAGGATGACGGAGTCCCAGCCACCGGCGTATGTGGCCAAGGGAGCCTCGAGCGGACCCTGCTTCTCGACACCCGCCACGAACGCGGCGAACTGTTCGTCCCGATCTTCTGGCGCGACATAGGCCACCGTCGGAAGCATGATGACCCACACGTTGTCCATCTGGTTGGTTCCCTTGGCGAAGTCGAGGAGGGGGACCGATCCAGCCGCGGTTCCGGTGATCGAGGGGATGTAGCCGCACCCCGCCGCCACTCGGCTGACAAGCATGGTGGCCGCCTGGTTGCCGGCACCCTCCATGTAGATCCAGTCCGGATTCGTCGCCTTGGCCTGCTTGAACGTGGACGAGTAGTCGTTGCTCGCGGGGTCATACCGATGCTGGGTCGTTGTGATACCGAACGGGCCAAAGGCGCCGTCAAGCTGTTGGTTGATCGCGTCGCCCAAGCCGTCGCTGGGGGTGACAACAGCGACCCGTGCCGTCGTTCCGTGCGTATGCATGAACGAGGCAACGGCAGCCAGGATGTGCTTCTGAAGTGCCGACTGACCGAAGAAGAACGGGTACTTCTCGGGATCGTCGAGCGCCGACGAGGATGCCGGGCTGAGTCCAATGACCTGATACTCACCCAATACGGGGGCCGCGGCGAGTGCCTCGATGGAGGATGCTCCCGGGATGACGAGGTCGGGCTTCGGCGAGCGTTGCAGCGCGGCACGGACGATCTCAGCGCCGCCTGCCGGATCGCTCTCGTTATCGTGGATCTCAATGGCGACGCTGCGGCCGTGCAGTCCGCCATTGTCATTGAGATAGTCGACCGCGGCCTGCGCTCCGCGGGTCACGGCCTTGGCTGAGGGCGCGAGTATCCCGGTAAGTCCTTGAGAGAGGAAGACGAGCAAGGGATTGCCGGTCGGACCAACGTCAACTGCAACCTGCACGGGGTTTATGCCTTCCGAAACGAGTGTGATGTGACTGCAGTCACATAATTGACGAACTCAACCATAAATGCGCTGCCATGTACAGATATTCGCTTGACGTACGTCCAGGTGCGGCCAGCAGGGGGGCTGGCCTACGCTTCCCGCGGATTGAGTTTGGCCTGCTTCCGCGGATTGAGCTTGTCGAAATCCCTTCCTCGCACCACGATTTGGATACCTAATCGCGTATCGAGACGATCGGATACGCGTCTAAGTCTCCACATCGCGGGGGTATGGATTCGTTGGAACCGCAGCGAAAAAGGTGGGAACAGTTTGCCGAAACCCCTTGTCCAACGGGTCGACCATCACTACACTTAGAACATACGTTCGAACAACCGGTTCGGCGGTATGAGTGGGGGTGAGCGACGGTGGATGTCATTCAGCATGTGCGTGCCGCGCAAACCTCCCTCGACCACGCAAGGGCTCCGGGTCTTGAGTATCTTGCCGGTGGTGACATCGCCCATTTGGTCCGCAGCCTGCAGGGTTTGATCACGTCAGCCCAGGCGCTGCAACTAGATCTGACCGTCGTTGCCGACAAGAACCACGTAGGACGTCGCGAAGGTGCCGCGTCGACATCGGCGTTCCTCGCTCAGACCACGGGCGTGAGTCTGTCGCAGGCGGCGCGTGAAGTGAAGCTCGCCCACGACCTCCAGCGGGTCGCGCCTGCGACGCGGGAAGCGCTGGTGCGGCCGGGGATGTCGAAAGACAAAATGGGCACCCTGACCCAAGCACTCAGAAAACTCCCGAAAGTTCTCCCTGTCGCGGACCGGCAGCGGGTTGAGAACGACCTGGTCGAGAAAGCCAGCATCTTGTCGTTGGAAGACTTCCGCAGGGCTGCGAACCGCGCACTTGAGGTCATCGATGCGGTGTGGGCTGACCAGGTCCAAGGCGAGGAACTCGCGACCCTAGAGAAGGCCGCCCGTAAAGACGCCACGTTTTGGATGGACGCACCCAACGACAAAGGCCTCATCAAGGGTGGGTTCCTGATCCCCGTCCTTGATGGGGCGATCTTGAAGAACATGCTCGAATCGTTCACGTCCCCCAA
>JAOPXA010000170.1 GCA_025965395.1 Nocardioidaceae bacterium
AGAAGCCCGAGACCATCAACTACCGCACTCTCCGTCCGGAGAAGGACGGTCTGTTCTGCGAGAAGATCTTCGGTCCCACCCGGGACTGGGAGTGCTACTGCGGCAAGTACAAGCGCGAACGTTTCAAGGTCATCATCTGCGAGCGTTGTGGCGTGGAAGTCACCCGCTCCAAGGTGCGCCGTGAGCGTATGGGTCACATCGAGCTCGCTGCTCCTGTCACCCACATCTGGTACTTCAAGGGTGTCCCGAGCCGTTTGGGCTACTTGCTCGACCTCGCTCCGAAGGACCTCGAGAAGGTCATCTACTTCGCTGCCTACATGATCACGAAGGTCGATGTCGACGCGCGTCACACCGACCTGTCGTCCCTCGAGGCCAAGATCAGCATCGAGCGTCAAAACCTCGAGGCTCGTCGCGACAACGAGGTCAACGAGCGTCTCACCAAGGCCGAAGAGGACCTCAAGGCCCTTGAGGCCGAGGGTGCCAAGGCCGACGCCAAGCGCAAGGTCAAGGACGCCGCTGAGCGTGAGGCCAAGCAGCGTCGCGACCGTGCCGATCGTGAGATCGCACGACTCGACGAGGTCTGGAACCGCTTCAAGAACCTCAAGGTCCAGGACCTTGAAGGCGATGAGCTGCTCTACCGCGAGATGACCTACCGCTTCGGCAAGTACTTCGAGGGCTACATGGGCGCCGCGGCGATCCAGAAGCGCCTTCAGGACTTCGACCTCGTCGCCGAGGCCGAGCTGTTGCGCGAGATCATCGCCACCGGCAAGGGGCAGAAGAAGACGCGTGCGCTCAAGCGCCTCAAGGTCGTCTCCGCGTTCCTCGCGAGCAACAACAAGCCTGAGGGCATGGTCCTCGACGCCGTTCCGGTGATCCCGCCGGAGCTTCGCCCGATGGTTCAGCTCGACGGTGGACGTTTCGCGACGTCCGACCTCAACGACCTGTACCGCCGCGTGATCAACCGCAACAACCGCCTCAAGCGCCTCTTGGACCTCGGCGCTCCCGAGATCATCGTCAACAACGAAAAGCGCATGCTGCAAGAGGCTGTCGACTCGTTGTTCGACAACGGTCGTCGCGGTCGTCCCGTCACGGGCCCGGGCAACCGTCCGCTCAAGTCGATCTCCGACATGCTCAAGGGCAAGCAGGGTCGCTTCCGCCAGAACCTCCTCGGCAAGCGCGTCGACTACTCCGGCCGCTCGGTCATCGTCGTCGGTCCGCAGCTGAAGCTGCACCAGTGTGGTCTGCCCAAGCAGATGGCACTGGAGCTCTTCAAGCCGTTCGTCATGAAGCGTCTGGTCGATCTCAACCACGCCCAGAACATCAAGAGCGCCAAGCGCATGGTCGAGCGTGCTCGCCCGGTCGTGTGGGACGTTCTCGAAGAGGTCATCACGGAGCACCCGGTGCTGCTCAACCGCGCACCCACGCTTCACCGTCTCGGCATCCAGGCCTTCGAGCCTCAGCTGATCGAGGGCAAGTCCATCCAGATCCACCCACTCGTCTGCTCGGCGTTCAACGCTGACTTCGATGGTGACCAAATGGCCGTGCACCTTCCGTTGTCCGCCGAGGCTCAGGCCGAAGCGCGCATCCTGATGCTCTCGACCAACAACATCTTGAAGCCCGCCGACGGTCGACCGGTCACCATGCCTACCCAGGACATGATCATCGGCCTGTACTGCCTGACGCTCGAGCGTGATGAGCAGAAGGGGCAGGGCCGGGCGTTCTCGTCCGTCGCCGAAGCGATCATGGCGTTCGACCAGAAGGAGATCATGCTGCAGAGCAAGGTCACCCTCCGGTTCGCTGACGTCACGCGTGTCACGACCTTGGGTCGCGCCATCTTCAACGAAGCGCTCCCGGACGATTACCCGTACGTCGACTACCAGGTGGGCAAGAAGCAGCTGGGTGTCATCGTCAACGACCTCGCCGAGCGCTACAGCAAGGTCGACGTGGCCAACGCGCTCGACAACCTCAAGGACACTGGTTTCCACTGGGCTACGCGCTCCGGTGTGACCATCTCCATCGAGGACGTCGTGACGCCTCCGCGCAAGCAGGAAATCCTCGTCGGCTACGAGGCCCAGGCCGCCAAGGTCCAGGTGCAGTTCGATCGCGGTCTCATCACCGAGGACGAGCGTCGCCAGGAGCTCATCGAGATCTGGACTCAGGCCACGGCCGAGGTTTCTGCCGAGATGGAGAAGACCTTCACCGAGGACAACCCGATCTGGATGATGGTCCACTCCGGCGCCCGCGGAAACATGATGCAGGTCCGTCAGATCGCCGCCATGCGCGGTCTGGTGGCCAACCCGAAGGGCGAGATCATCCCGCGCCCGATCAAGGCCAACTTCCGTGAGGGCCTGTCCGTCGTCGAGTACTTCATCGCGACGCACGGTGCTCGCAAGGGACTCGCTGACACCGCCCTCCGCACGGCTGACTCCGGCTACCTGACGCGTCGACTCGTCGACGTCAGCCAGGATGTCATCATCCGCGAGTGGGACTGTGGCACCGAGCGTGGTCTGCCGAAGGTCATCGCTACACGCCTCGAAGATGGCGTGCTGGTCGCAGCGGAGAATGTCGAGACTTCGGCATACTCGCGTTGCGCGGCGGTCGACATCACGCACCCGGAGTCAGGCGACGTCCTGATCCCCGGTGGCGGCGACCTCGGCGACGTCGAGATCGACATGCTCATTGCGGCTGGCGTCGAGACCATCAAGGTTCGCACCGTTCTCACCTGTGAGGCCAAGGCGGGCACGTGTGCCAAGTGCTACGGTCGTTCGCTTGCGACCGGCAAGCTCGTCGACATCGGCGAAGCGGTAGGCACCATCGCCGCTCAGTCGATCGGTGAGCCCGGCACCCAGCTGACGATGCGTACCTTCCACACAGGTGGTGTGGCTGGTGACGACATCACGCACGGTCTGCCGCGCGTCGTGGAGCTCTTCGAAGCGCGTCAGCCCAAGGGTCGCTCGCCGATCGCTGAGTCCGCAGGACGTATCGAGATCGACGACAGCGACAAGGCACGCAAGCTCGTGGTGACTCCGGACGATGGTTCGGAGATCCAGGAGTACCCCGTGTCGAAGCGTTCGCGTCTGCTGATCGCTGATGGCGATCACGTCGAGGTCGGGCAGCAGCTCACCCACGGCACGCCGGATCCGCAGGACGTGTTGCGTGTCCTCGGTGTCCGTCGCGCTCAGGAGCACCTCGTGGACGAAGTCCAAGAGGTCTACCGCAGCCAAGGTGTGGCCATCCACGACAAGCACATCGAGATCATCGTGCGGCAGATGCTTCGCCGCGTGACCGTGATCGAGCAGGG
>JAOPXA010000206.1 GCA_025965395.1 Nocardioidaceae bacterium
TGCCCCTCACCTGGAAGGAACCCCATGACTGACAGCCATGAACACAACGCTGTTGTTGGCGACATGAACGACGAGAGCAACGAAGGTGCTGGCCAGTGCCCGGTGTCCCACGGACGCCGAGCGCACCCGACCGAGGGTTCGGCAAACCACGAGTGGTGGCCCAACCAGCTGAACCTTAAGATCCTGCGCAAGCACCCCGTCGTGGCCAACCCGATGGGCGAGGAATTCGACTACGCCGAGGCATTCAACAACCTTGACCTCGACGCATTACGCAGTGACCTCGCGACCCTCATGACCGACTCGCAAGAGTGGTGGCCGGCCGACTTTGGTCATTACGGCCCGTTCTTCATTCGCATGGCGTGGCACAGCGCCGGCACCTACCGCATCAAGGACGGCCGCGGTGGCGCCGGAGCGGGAATGCAACGCTTCGCGCCGCTCAACAGCTGGCCCGACAACGGCAACCTCGACAAGGCACGTCGCTTGCTGTGGCCGATCAAGAAGAAGTACGGCGCGGCAATCTCGTGGGCCGACCTGATGATCCTGACCGGCAACGTCGCTCTCGAGACGATGGGCTTCAAGACATTCGGCTTCGCCGGTGGCCGCCCGGATGTGTGGGAGCCCGACGAGGACGTCTACTGGGGTCCTGAGGACACCTGGCTCGGCGACGATCGCTACACAGGTGACCGCGAGCTCGAGAACCCTCTCGCCGCGGTCCAGATGGGCCTCATCTACGTCAACCCCGAGGGCCCTAACGGCCAGCCAGACCCGCTCGGCTCAGCCCGCGACATCCGCGAGACGTTCAGTCGGATGGCTATGAACGACGAGGAGACAGTTGCCCTCATTGCCGGAGGTCACACGTTCGGCAAGACTCACGGCGCTGCAGACCCCAACCTGTATGTCGGTCCCGAGCCCGAGGGTTCTCCGCTTGAGGAGCAGGGGCTCGGCTGGAAGCAGTCGTACGGCAGCGGCAAGGGTCGCGACGCGATCACCAGTGGGCTCGAAGTCACCTGGACGGCGACGCCTACGACCTGGGACAACAGCTTCTTCGAGACGCTTTTCGCACATGAGTGGGAGCTCACCAAGAGCCCTGCTGGAGCCAACCAGTGGCAGCCGAAGGACGGTGCGGGCGCCAACACGGTGCCCGACCCCGAGGACGGCACGCTCTCGCGTCCGCCGACCATGCTCACGTCGGATCTTGCGCTCCGTTTCGACCCGATCTACGAGCCGATCTCACGCCGATTCCTTGCCAACCCGGACGAGCTGGCCGACGCCTTCGCCCGCGCCTGGTTCAAGCTGACCCATCGCGAAATGGGTCCGATCCAGCGCTACCTCGGACCCGAGGTGCCGCAGGAGACCCTGCTCTGGCAGGACCCGCTTCCCGCCGCGCCGAGTGCCGTCATCGGCGCAGACGACATTGCCGCCCTCAAGAGCCAGATCCTTGGCTCTGGCTTGACGGTCTCCCAGTTGGTCTCGACTGCTTGGGCATCGGCGTCGTCGTTCCGCGGCAGCGACAAGCGGGGCGGAGCCAATGGCGGCCGCATCCGCCTCGCGCCTCAGAACGGTTGGGAGGTCAACAACCCGGACGAGCTTGCCCGCGTGCTGCGCACTCTCGAGGGCATTCAGGAGTCGTTCAATAGCGCGGGGGGTGCGCAGGTCTCCTTCGCCGACCTCGTTGTGCTTGGCGGCAGTGCGGCCATCGAGCAGGCAGCCAAAACCGCCGGTCACGACGTTGTCGTGCCGTTCACTCCGGGCCGCACGGACGCTTCACAGGAGCAGACGGACGTCGAGTCTTTCGCCGCTCTCGAGCCGGCTGCTGACGGGTTCCGCAACTACCTCAGCAAAGCGCAGCGCCTCCCTGCTGAGTTCCTCCTGATCGATCGCGCCAACCTCTTGACATTGAGTGCACCGGAGATGACCGTTCTCGTCGGTGGCCTGCGAGTGCTCGATGCCAATTACGATTCGTCGTCATACGGCGTGCTGACGTCAACGCCCGGCTCCTTGACCAACGATTTCTTCGTCAACCTGCTCGACCTGGGCACGACGTGGAAGCCGACAGCCGAGGACGCGCAGACGTTCGAGGCGCACGACGCCTCGGGCGCCGTCACGTGGACTGGCACCCGTGTCGACCTCGTGTTCGGATCGAACTCCGAGCTTCGGGCGCTCGCGGAGGTCTACGCGAGCGATGACGCCCAGGCGAAGTTCGTCAGCGACTTCGTGGCTGCGTGGGTCAAGGTCATGGACCTCGATCGCTACGACGTCGCCTAGAACAACGGCCAGGGCACCGCGGGCATCTCGCCCCGCGGTGCCGGGAACCGTGCTTTGCGCAGCAAGCGCTCGCAGCGTCTCGTCAGCGCAGCGATCTCGAAGTCGGTGAGCAGCGCGGCGAGTGCGATGCCGAGATCGCCGGCCACGTCGGCGCGAACTCGTTCGACTCCCTCAAGCTCATCGGCATGAAGGTCTTCCCCGATCCACCCCCACAGGACGGTGCGGAGCTTGTGCTCGGTGTGGAACGTCAGTCCGTGGTCGATGCCATGGCGGTGTCCGTCGGCCATCTCGAGGATGTGGCCGCCTTTGCGGTCGGCGTTGTTGGCAACGATGTCGAACACCGCCATCCTGCGCAGCTCCGATGAGTCCTCGTGGATGACCGACACCGGGCGGTCGTGTCCGTCGTAGCCATCGAACACGTGGCGCCACCCCGCGTCAGGCATCTCGCTGCTGGCGACCATGGTGACGGCGTCCTGCGCCGGGTCGGGCTCCTTCCAGAGCTGCACCATGCCGATGCCGTGCGGCCCGTCGCGTAGCCACGTGCGGGGCACGACGTTCCAGCCGAACGATTCGGAGACGAGGTAGGCGGCGGCCTCGCGTCGCGCGAGGTTGCCGTCGGGAAAGTCCCACAAGGGCTTCTCGCCAGCGACAGGTTTATAGACGATCTCGACGTCGCCGATCAGACCTACGAACGTAGCGTTGGACGCGGGCATGATCCGCCCCGTCAGCACGATCTCGTCGTCGCCGAGAGCGGCGTCTACGGTCACCGGAACCCTTCGGGCAAGGTGCATACGTGGTCGTCGGACTCCATGGGCACACCGCAGAGCGGGCAGAGGGGACGTCCTGCGCCGACTACGTCACGGGTGCGTTTGGCGAACGCACGCGCGGACCCGACCGGGATCCTGACGCGTAGAATCTCCTCGGGCACGATCACCTCGACCTGTTCGAGATCTTCCTCGTCACTCTCAACGAGAGGAAAGGCCTCGATGACGATCTGGGCCGTCGCCGGGTCCCAGCCGAGGCTCATGGCGCCGGCCCGGAACTGCTCCTCGACCGGCTGATCCAAGGGGTCGATGTCGACAAGCTCTTCGGGCGCCAGCGCCGGAATGCTGTACGAGTTGCTGTCATCGGCCATGAGCTCGTCGAGAACCTCGTCCATACGCTCAGCCAGCACGGCCGACTGTTCCTTCTCGACCGCAACGCTGATGATCTGGTTGCCGGCACGGACTTGGATGAAGAACGTACGTGCGCCGGGTCCTCCGACGGTGCCTACGACGAACCGGTCGGGCCAGTCGAATGCATGGACGATGGGAGCCATGTGCTCATCTTAGGAGCGAACCTAAACTTGCGCCTCGTTGCCCGCTCCGCCGCCCACCGGGGCATCGCCCGCGCTGGGTGCAGCTCGGAGCCAGGAGAGGTCCCCGGCATCGGTGTTCGTGGCGACGACATCGGGGCGGTTTGCCGAGTAGCGCACGATCGAGGCCGATGCGGGACTCACGTTGATGCGCTGGAACAGGTCGAGATGCATGCCTAGTGCATCAGCCAGGATGGACTTGATGATGTCGCCGTGGCTCACCGCCACCCATACCGCCTGGGGGCCGTGCTCGGCCTCGAATGCTGCGTCGAGGCGACGAATCGCCGCGACTGATCGGGCTTGCATGGTCGCCATTGATTCACCACCAGGAAAGGCGGCAGCGGACGGGTGCGACTGCACAATCTTCCACAGTTCTTCCTTAGCAAGCTCACTGAGCTTGCGGCCTTGCCACTCGCCATAGTCGCACTCGGTGATAGCTCGCTCGATCGGCGTTTCGGGGGAGCCGGTCTGGTGCGCGAGGATCGCCTTTGCCGTCTGTCGGCAGCGTTCCAGAGGACTCGACACCACCGCGACGAGCGGCACAACACCGAGACGTTCGCCCGTGCGAGCGGCCTGCGTACGACCGATGTCATCGAGCCTGACGCCTGCGGTCCGCCCCGCGAGAACGCCGCTGGCATTCGCAGTAGTGCGGCCATGTCGAACCAAGATCACTGTGGCCATGACCACGAGCCTAGACGGTCGGTGTCAGCGCACAATCTGGATGTTGAACGTGGGCGTGCCGATGCCTCGCATCACGGCCGCAAACATCAGGAAGTAGTGCTCGGCCCCACGAGCCGACAAGAGGCCACCGAGATCGATCACCGAGTCGGCGTCCCAACCGAGGGCGGCGAGAAACTCCCTTGTGGTCGCCTTCGCCCCTTCGTGGTCCGAGGACACGAAGACCGTGCCTCCTCCACCGACCAGCGAGCGGTCCGCGAGGACGGTGATGGCGGCGGTGTTGAGTGTCTTGACGATGTGTGCGTCGGGTAGTGCTTGCTGAAGTTCCTCGGCAAGGCTCGTATGTGGGTAGACGAGCTCCCAGGAGTCATCGACGGCGTTGCCCACGTCGATGAGCGTCTTTCCCGCATACGCGGCGGGACCGATGGACGAGAGCTCCTCAACCGAGTTCCGACCAGGTGTGGCATTGACGACTACGTCGGCCGCATCGACGGCGTCGCGCAAGCCGACGACTGGCACGAGCGAATCCTGATGGTCGCCAGGGTGTCGAGAGGCAAGGGTGACCTCGTGGCCTGCTTCCAGAAGCTTCGGAGTGAGGATGCGCGCGACGTTGCCTGTTCCGATGATGGCGATATGCATGTCATCAGTATCGACTCGCTTGGGTCCACTGGTTCCATCTGTAACCCAGGGGTTGCGCAATGCCCGTGCGTATGTGTAACTTCAGAGTTACACATACGTCTACGAAGGAGACATCATGAGCACGGAAACCATCGAACGCGAAATATCCATCGAAGCCCCCGTCGACCGCGTCTGGTCGCTGATCACCGAGGCCGAGCATCTTGGCACCTGGTTCGGC
>JAOPXA010000219.1 GCA_025965395.1 Nocardioidaceae bacterium
AGCACACCCGTGAGGAGTTCGCTGCGATCCGCACCGGACGCGCGCACCCGGCCATGTTTGCCAAGATCACGGTCGACTACTACGGCACCCCGACCCCGATCCAGCAGCTTGCCGGATTTAGCGTTCCGGAGCCGCGCACCGTCATCATCAACCCCTACGACGTGGGCGCCAAGGCAGCCATCGAGCGTGCCATCCGCGACTCCGACCTCGGCGTCAACCCCACCGACGACGGCAAGGTGCTGCGCGTCTCGCTGCCTGAGCTCACCGAGGACCGCCGCAAGGAATACATCAAGCTGGCGCGCACCAAGGCAGAAGAGGGCCGCATCTCTGTCCGCAATCTGCGACGCAACGGCAAGCAGGCACTCGACCGTGCAGAGAAGGATTCCGAGATCGGCAAGGACGACAACACGGGTGCTGAGAAGCGTCTCGACGGTCTGACCAAGAAGTATGTCGACCTGATCGATGACGTGCTGAAGAACAAAGAGGCCGAGCTTCTTGAAGTTTGATGACTCCGACGGATTGGCTGACTACGCGACGGACGAACCCGTCGTGCAGGCTCCCACTGTCGAAGTGAAGTCGAGTCGGGCTGGGCGCAACCTGCCCGCGGCGATCGGCATCGGCCTCGCCCTCGCGGGCGCTGCGGTTGCTTCGCTGTTCATCGTCAAGGTCGCGTTCCTGTTCCTCGTGATGGTTGTCGCCGCAGTGGGCATGCTCGAGCTCGCACGCGCGCTGCGCACGGCTGGCATCGAGGTGCCACTCACGCCCGTACTCATCGGTGGCGGCGCGATGCTCGTCGGCTCGTACGTCGATGGGGCCGAGACGTTGGCTGTCGCACTGGCGCTTTCTGTGCTGGGCACGCTCGTCTGGCGGCTGTCAGAAGGTGCCGACGGATTCGTCCGCGACGTCAGCGCGGGCGTTCTCACCCTGGCCTACATACCGCTCCTGGGATCGTTCGTCATCTTGATGGTGGCCGAGGACGACGGCCCGTGGCGCATCGTTGCGTTCGTGCTCGTCACGGTCATGTCCGACACCGGTGGCTACATCGCTGGTGTCCTGTTCGGCAAGCATCCGATGGCGCCGGCCATCAGCCCCAAGAAGTCGTGGGAGGGTTTTGCCGGCTCCTTGTTCGCGGGATCGGTCGCCGGCATCCTCATCGTGGTGCTCGCGCTCGATGGTCGCTGGTGGGCCGGTCTGATCCTCGGAGTCGCCGCCGTGCTGTTCGGCACGCTCGGCGATCTGTGCGAGTCCCTCATCAAACGTGATCTTGGCATCAAGGACATGGGCAACTTGCTGCCCGGTCATGGTGGTGCCATGGATCGACTCGATTCACTCCTGGCCGTCGCTCCTGTCGCCTGGGTTGTCATGCACTATCTCGTCTCCGTTACTTAGACGTAATCGGAAACCGGCAGGCTAGGCCGTATGAGTATCAAAGTCGCGCTTGAGCACAAGACGCGCTATCAGTTCGATCGCCCCATCAAGGTCGGAGCCCACGTCGTACGTCTGCGACCGGCCCCGCACAGCCGCACCCCGATCGAGGCATACTCACTCGACATCACGCCCGCCAACCACTTCATCAACTGGCAGCAGGATCCGTTCGGCAACTGGCTCGCACGCATCGTTTTCCCCGAGCCGACGGCAGAGCTGAGCATCGATGTCAGCTTGATCGCCGACCTGATGGTGATCAACCCGTTCGACTTCTTTATCGAGGAGTATGCGGAGCGTTATCCATTCCGCTACGAGCCGCAGCTTGAGGCAGACCTCGCTCCGTACCTCAACCCGATCATCGAAGAGGGACACAATGCCCCCGGCCCGTTGCTGACGACGTGGATGGATGGCCTGCCCGTCGTGCCGCCCGAAGGCATTCCGATGGTCAACTTCCTGGTCGGGGTCAACGCCGCCGTCTACCGTGACGTGGCCTACTCGGTCCGTATGGAGCCGGGTGTTCAGTCGCCCGACACGACTCTGTCGCGAGCCATCGGCTCGTGCCGCGACAGCGCCTGGCTGCTCGTGTCGATCCTGCGTCAGTACGGCCTGGCCGCCCGATTCGTCTCGGGCTACTTGGTGCAGCTGACCGCTGATCAGAAGAGCTTGGATGGCCCGAGCGGTCCGACCGAGGACTTCACCGACCTGCATGCCTGGGCCGAGGTATTCATCCCTGGTGCGGGTTGGGTAGGCCTTGATCCGACCTCCTCGCTCTTCGCCGGCGAGGGACACATACCTCTGTCGGCAACACCGCATCCGTCGGCGGCCGCACCGATCGAAGGGCTGACCGAGCCGACGCAAGTCGAGTTCACGTTCAGCAATGTCGTCCGCCGCATCCACGAGGATCCGCGCGTCACCAAGCCCTACACCGACGAGCAGTGGTCACGCGTCGACAAGGTTGGCCGCGCGGTCGACGAGCGCCTGGTCAAGGGCAACGTACGCCTCACCATGGGCGGCGAGCCGACCTTCGTGTCGATCGACGACATGGAGTCCGCCCAATGGACTACCGATGCAGATGGCGACGACAAACGGGCCAAGGCATCGGAGCTGGCGGCACGCCTCCGCGATATCTATGCCGGCGGCGGCATCGTCCATCGCGGTCAAGGCAAGTGGTACCCGGGCGAGTCTCTGCCGCGCTGGCAGATCGCGCTGCAGTGGCGCACCGACGGCAAGCCGTTGTGGGGGCGTCCCGACCTTTTCGTCGATCCCTGGAACGCCGCCGAGGCCCGTGACGATGCCTATGGCGATTCCCGCGAGCTGATGAAGGGCGTAGCACTCGCCCTCGGTCTGCCTGGCGAGCAGATCCAACCCGCCTACGAGGATGCCCTCGCGGCACTCGTCCACGCGCTCCGCGACCCCGAGGGCGATCGGCCCGCTCTTGACCCCGCCAAGCCAGATGCAGCTCTCGTAGCCGGCCTCGATGCTGCCACGACCGACCCGACCGGTTGGGTCCTGCCGCTCGTGCCCGGTGAGTCGTGGGTGAGCCCTGCCTGGACCTTCCGTCGCGGACGCTTGGTCCTCCTGCCTGGTGACTCGCCGATTGGCCTACGCCTTCCGCTCGACT
>JAOPXA010000233.1 GCA_025965395.1 Nocardioidaceae bacterium
TCATGGCATTCAAATCCTTTAAGTCGGTGACACTGCGCCGGACGGCGACTGGATACCAGTGATTCGCGACCCTCCCCAGAAAGGATTGGTCCCAACTTTTACGGGTTCGCTGAGTAGCGAGAATCCAACGCCGAGTGGCGCAAAATCGGGGCCGACCGCACCGGGGAACCCCCAATGTGCGCCACTCGCGGGACGTGGTGGGGTGAGGCGGGTGTGGTGGGGTGAGGGGGTGGTGTCCTGCGCGAAGCGGTGAGTGCGCAACCGCTCGACACTCGTGAAGGGTTGCTAGGGCCCCGCCCACGGAGGTCAAGGCCAAAACGATTGGTCCCAACTTTTACGGGTACTTTCTCCCCCGTGTTTACGGTCACCAGAGAGAGAAATTCATGAGGAGCTTCAGCTGCCGCGTCTGCCACGCGAGTCTCTACTTCGAGAATTCGGTATGCGTGAGATGCGGCGCCAAGCTCGCCTACTCACGCAGCGAGAAGGCCATCGTCCCGCTCAACCCTGTGGGCACGTACTACGACAACGACGGTCGCGAGTGGTACGTCTGCCAGAACCTCGTGACCGCGGGATGCACGTGGTTGGCGGAGGTGCGCGGAGGGCTGTGCTTCTCGTGCGCGCTGACTCGCATACGGCCGTCGGACCATGATGCGGTCGGGATGCGCGGCTATCGCATCGCCGAGGAAGCCAAGCGTCACCTGATCGTGGAGCTCGACACACTCAACTTCCCGATCGTCACGCGTGAGGAGGATCCGGAGTTCGGCCTGACGTTCGACCTCCTGTCGAGCGTCGACGAGGAAGTCGTGATCGGTCACGAGGACGGCGTGATCACGATCGACTTGGCCGAGGGCGACGACTCATACCGCGAGAAGGTGCGCTCCAAGCTGGACGAGCCCTATCGCACGATGCTCGGCCACTTCCGTCACGAGATCGGCCACTACTACGAGGGGCTGCTCGTGCAGGGCGACTTGCTGACGCGGGCGCGCGAGCTGTTCGGCGACGATGAGGCTGACTATCAAGAGGCCATCGATCGGCACTACGCCGAGGGGCCGCCGGACGGTTGGGAGTCGAAGTTCATCAGCACCTACGCGACGATGCACCCGTATGAGGACTTCGCCGAGACCTTCGCGCACTACCTCCACATCTGCGAGACGATCGAGAATGCGCGCGAGTTTGGGCTCGTGACGGTGGCGCCTGCGACGAGCTTCGTACGGTTTCGGGACGTTGTTGTGGGCGTATGGATCCCACTGGCGATCGCGCTCAATCAGATCAACCGCGGCATGGGCAAGGAGCCGCTGTATCCGTTCGTCATCCCCGATCCGGTGATCGAGAAGCTTGAGTTCATGGCGATGATCCGGGTGGTACGTGTGGAAAACCCGCTGTCAGACCCGTCAAGGACAATGGCCGTACGAAGGGTCTGACCTCCATAATTTACTGCAATTGCAGGGAATTATTTCGGAAAGGGTCTTGTGCGGGTCGCTCCGAGTCGGTATCTTTAGAACATCAGTTCGAATTCTTCTGGAGATTCCATGACCGCGATAGTGCAGCACCTGCGCCAGGCTTCGGCCGCGCTCAGCGCTGCACGGGAGTCGGGCATGGCGGGTCTCGATGCTGCCGAGATCGCCGAGGTGTGTCGCCTGACCGCTTCGCTCGTGGGTGCCAGTCAATCGATCCAGCTCGACGCGCAGGTCGCGGGCGAGCGGTCGGGCGTGGCCAGGCGTGAAGGCGCGTCGTCGATGCAGTCCTTCATCGCTCAGACCAACGGGGTTTCGATGCGAGACGCGAGCAAGGATCTCGCGCTGGCCAAGCACCTCCACAAGTCTGCTCCGCTGACGCGCGAGGCGATGGGCAACGGCCTGTCCAAAGACAAGGCGCGTGTTGTCGCGCGAGCGATGGACGACTTGCCACGCTGCGTGACGCCAGATCAGCGCCACGAGGTCGAGACCGATCTGGTCGACAAGGCCCGCAAGCACAGCGTCGAAGACCTGCGCCGTGCCGCCAAGCGAGCGCTTGAGGTGCTCGACACGCATTGGGCCGATGAGGTCGAGGGCGAGACGTTGCGCGCCGAAGAGATCGCTGCCTATCAGGCGGCCGAGTTCACCATGAGCGCACCCGACGAGCACGGCATGGTCGACGGCACCTTCCGGCTTCCGACACTCAACGCCACCATGCTCCAGTCAGCGCTTGAAGCCTTCACCTCACCCCGCCACAACTCCATGGTCGGCATCGACGAGACCGGTGTGCCCTACCCGAAGCGGCTCGGCCGCGGGTTCTGTGACCTGATCGAGCACCTCCCGACCGACAAGTTCCCTCAGCACGGCGGTGTGGGCGTCAACATCGTCATCAAGATCGACGCTGACCAGCTGATCTCCGAGGTCGGCGGGGCCACGATCGTCGCCAACGGCGAGCGCGTGTCCGCCAAGGAGGTGCGACGACTCGCCTGCGGCGCCAATCTCATCCCGGCCGTGTTCGGTGGCGAGTCCCTCCCCCTCGAGCTAGGCCGCAAGCGGCGACTCTTCGACGAGTCCACCCGAGGTGCCTTGGCGCTTCGCGACGGGGGCTGCGCATTCCTGGGCTGCAGCGCTCCGCCCGGCTGTGTGAGGCTCATCATCTCGGTCCCTGGGCGCTCGGCGGCTTGACCCGCATCGAAGACGGGGTC
>JAOPXA010000234.1 GCA_025965395.1 Nocardioidaceae bacterium
GGTCGAGCGCAAGGGCCGTGCCCGGAGCATTGGTGCCCACGTGCGCCTCGCTCCAGTCCGAGCCCTCGACGAAATGCATACCTTCGGCCAGCGAACGAAGCGACGACGAGCCCTCGACCCACAACAACCGCCCAGCCGCATCGCTCACCGCTACGAGGAGACCCGCCTCAGCCGCACTCTCGACGAGAAGCTTGCGGATGATGGGCATCCCCGCGGCGAGGGGATGCGCGGCGCGGGCCGCAGCCAGCTCAGCGTCATCGAAGACGATCGGTGCGAGCACATACTCGGGATCGAGGCCCCCGCTCACGCTCCGTTTCCAGGAGTCGATGACGATCTGGCGCAGCGCAGGGCTCGTCAGTCCGGTGGAGACGAATTCGTCGTGCGCGGCCGTGAGCCGGCGGGACAACAGCTTGGTGTCGGCACCGGGCGGCACTGCGATGTCGTTGCTGCGCGCCATGGGCGAAGCATACCTCCGTATGTGATTCAAGACACGTCGACGGCGGAGACACGAATCAGTGGCCACGCGGTCAGCCGTGTTTGTGGGTGCTAGCACTAGAATCTGCGAGGAACACCGAACGTAGGGACACCCACCACGATGAACCTCGCTGAATACGCGGCGGAGAACAATCTCCACCGCGTGGGAGCACGACCGCCGCTTCACGCATACCTCAATGAGGTCTGGCGTCGCCGTCTCTTTATCTATTCGCTCTCGAAGTTCCGCATCCAGGCGCAGCATCAGCGCTCCAGGCTCGGAATGGCATGGATCGTCATCAATCCGCTGCTCGAGACAGCCATCTACGGCACGATCTTCGGCATCATCCTCGGTAGCACCCGGCCGCCCAACTTCATCGAGTTCCTCATCGTCGGACTCTTCATCTACGACGTGATCTCGTCCTCGCTGACGTCGGGGGCAAAATCGATCACCGGCAACGGCGCGCTCGTGCAGAGTCTCAGCTTCCCGCGCATGGTGCTCCCGCTCGCCTCGACGGTGCAGGAGTTCTTGAACTTCGTCCCCAAGCTCATCGTGATGGTCACCATCGTCGCGATCTTCGGGTCGCCGCCCAACATCAGATGGCTCTTGCTTCTCCCCCTGATCGCGCTCATGGTCCTCTTTTCCACAGGCCTTGCGCTCATCATGGCTCGCCTCACGGTCCATTTCACCGATCTCAACAAGCTGCTGCCGTTCATCACTCGGATCTTGTTCTATACGAGTGGCGTGTTCTTCGCGATCGAGACCGTATTCGCAGGCCACAAGACCATCGCCCGGCTGTATGAGTTCCAGCCCTTCCACGAGTTCTTGAGCCTCGCCCGAAACATCCTGATCGAGAACACACCCGTCGACACGATGTTCTGGCTGTACGCCTCCGTCTGGGCCGTGGTGACCTTCGCGGTCGGAGTCTGGTTCTTCTGGAGCGCCGAGGAATCGTACGGCCGCAATGACTGAGCGCAAACCAGTCGTCGTGGTCGACCACCTGGACGTCGACTACAAGATCTTGGCCACGGGTCGGCGCGCCACGGGCGACAGCAAGAAGCTCATCCGGGGCACCGGACGAGGCATGCGCACCGTCAATGCGCTCAAGGACATCTCCTTCACCGCATACGAGGGCGAGAGCGTGGGCGTGATCGGGTTCAACGGCTCCGGCAAGTCGACGCTCATGCGAGCGATCGTCGGGCTCACGCCGGCAACTCGCGGAGCCGTCTACGCCGCGTCTCGACCCAACATGCTCGGCGTGGGCGCTTCGCTCATCGGCGAGCTGTCGGGTGAGAAGAACGTCATGCTGGGCGGACTGGCCCTCGGATTCACCAAGGGCGAAATCGACGACAAGTACGACGACATCGTCGACTTTGCAGGCTTGCGCGACTTCATCGACATGCCGATGCGGGCGTACTCGTCGGGCATGATCGCGCGCCTCAAGTTCTCTATCGCCACCTCTCGCCAGCACGAGATCCTCATCGTCGACGAGGCACTATCCGTGGGCGACCGCGAGTTCCGCGAGCGCAGCGAGGAACGCATCCGCGCCATCCGTGAAGCCGCTGGCACCATCTTCTTGGTCAGTCACTCCTCATCGTCCATCCTCGATACGTGCACGCGATGCATCTGGATCGACAAGGGCGTTCTCGTGATGGATGGCGAGCCCGAGGAAGTCGTCGACGCTTACAAGCTGTTCCGCAGAAGCATCAAGTAGTGGCTATGCGACTTCTCGCGCTGGTGCTCTCGGCAGGTGTGTTGGCGTCGTGCGGCAACACGGGAGCCCCTCCTCGGGTCACCGAGAGCATCACGCCGGCCGCCACGACCACCAGCGCATCGCCGACGACCCCTGCGCCCCTCCCCCTGGCTGGCCGCACCGTCGTGATCGACCCCGGCCATCAGCTCGGCAACTCTCGCCATACCAAGCAGATCAACAAGCGAGTCTCCGTGGGCAACGGGCGCAAAGCGTGCAACAGCACCGGCGCCGCGACCAACCGCGGCTACCCCGAGGCGACCTTCGCGTTCAAGGTGGCTCAGCATATGCAGCAACGGCTCGAGAAGCTGGGAGCCAAGGTGATCCTGACCCGCACCGCCAACAGCAAGGCGTTGTGGGGTCCCTGCGTCGACAAGCGCGGAAGGGCCGGCAACAAGGTCAAGGCGGACGTCAAGATCAGCATCCACGGCGACGGCTCCGCGGCGGGCAACCACGGCTTTCACGTCATCGCGCCCAAGGCGCTAATGGAGCTCACGGCGTCGATCGCGAAGCCGTCTCATGCCTTCGCGGTGGACCTGCGCCGCGCCCTGGTCCGTGCCGACTTCAGCACCTCCACCTACACCGGTGGCGCCGATGCCATCAACATCCGCTCCGACCTCGGCACCCTCAACCTGAGCAAGATCCCCGTCGCCATGGTCGAGCTCGGCAATATGCGCAACGCCCGCGATGCGGCCGTGATGTCGTCGTCCAAGGGGCAGAAGCGCTACGCCAAGGCGCTCGTGGCTGGCGTGAGGTTCTTCTTGTCCTCGCGTCCCTGATCGTCGCGTTAGGATGTGAACTCGTCTCGGCAGCCTGAGGACCCTTGTGCAGCGATCAACCGCCCTCATGGCCACCTTCGTCGTGACGCTCCTCACGTTCATCGCAGCCCCGTCCAGCCTCGCGCAGGCTACCCCGCGGTCCGTTCCGGTCTCGATCCACCTGGCGATGCCTGACGCCATCCGCAACAGCACATACGCGACGCACCGTGCGTCGTTCTCACCCGCCCACCCCGGGCGCACGGCGCGCCTTCGGGTGCTCTTGAACGGACGCTGGCAGACCGTCTCCACGCGGGTC
>JAOPXA010000279.1 GCA_025965395.1 Nocardioidaceae bacterium
AGGGGCCCTTGGAAAGCGAGCACAGCAAAGTCGCGATGCTGATTGACGATCTAGATGCCCTCGGGCGCGGCGGCGGTGAGACGCGCCACCACTTCGGTGGTGTTGGAGGAGTTGGGGATCAGGAAGACCTCGAAGTCGCTGATCCGGTACGCGATCAAGTCGTCTACTACTCCCCCGTCCTCGGCGCACAGGAGCGTGTACTGCGCCTGACCTGCGGCGATGCGGTCAAGGTCGTTCGTGAGGCAGGTGTTGAGAAATGCGACCGCGCCCGGACCGCGCACCGTCGCCTTGCCGAGGTGGCTGACGTCGAACACGCCAACCGCGTTGCGCACAGCCGCGTGCTCGGCCAGCACGCCGCCGCCCGCATACTCCAGAGGCATGTCCCACCCGCCGAACTCGGCGAACTTGGCGCCCAGGTCGGTGTGTTCGGCGTGCAGGGGCGAGTGCAAGAGATCCATGGGCGAAAACCTATACCGGATCGTCTGAATCGACCCGACTAGAGTGGACGCATGCCTGACGTTTCCCTCAGTACCGCCAAGCCCCTTTCCACCCGCGTCGATGCTCTCGTCCTGGGGATTCGCAACGAGGAGGACGCTGGCGCCTTTGCGGCTGACCTCAACGCCGTCGGCTTCTCCTGGAAGAAGGGCGCTCTCGCTGTGCTCCCCGGTGGCGATCAGACGAAGGCTCACCGCGTCATCGCTGTAGGGCTGGCCGACACGTCTGCCCCGGAGGATCTTCGTCGCGCCGCGGCCAAGGGGCTGAAGGCGGCCAAGGGTTCGGCCACGGTGGCGTTCGCGCTCTACCCCGCCTCGAGCGAAGACGTGGGTGCGGTCGCCGAAGGCGCCCTTCTCGCTGCCTATGAGTACGACCGCTACAAGACCACGTCGAAGGACTCCCCCAAGAAGCTCACGTCACTCACGTTCCTCACCGCTCTCGCGCGGCGTCCCGACGCCATCGACGCGCTGGAGTCCGCGCGGATCGTCTCGGTGGCGGTCAACCGCACACGCGACTGGGTCAACTCGCCTCCCGGCGACCTGCGACCGCCCGACTTCGCCCAGCAGGCGAAGGACGCGGCCAGTGCCACAGGCGTCAAGGTCCAGGTATGGGACGAAGTGAAGCTCGCCAAGGAAAAGTGCGGCGGCATCCTCGGCGTCGGGCAAGGCTCCGAGGCGCCCCCACGTCTCGTGAAGCTCACCTACAAGCCAGCCGGCGCCAAGGTCCACCTGGCGCTTGTCGGCAAGGGCATCACCTTCGACTCGGGTGGTCTCTCCATCAAGTCCGGCGGCGGCATGATGACGATGAAGTGCGACATGGCCGGTGCGGCGTCCGTCATCTCCGCGACACTGGCGATCGCTGAGCTTGGCCTTCCGATCGCTGTCACGACCTTCGCCGCGATGGCCGAGAACATGCCTAGTGGCACCGCGACGCGTCCCGGCGACGTCTTGACGATGCGCAATGGCAAGACGGTCGAAGTCCTCAACACCGACGCCGAGGGTCGCCTGGTCCTCGCCGACGGACTTTCCTTGGCTGTCGAGGCCAAGCCCGACGTCATCGTCGACGTTGCCACCCTGACCGGCGCCTGCATGGTCGCGCTCGGGTCACGCACATCCGGAGTCTTCTCCACGAGCGACGACCTGCTCGACACGTTCCCGCGTCTCGCCAAGGAGGTCGGCGAGTCGATGTGGCCGCTGCCCCTGACCGAAGAGCTCATGGAAGCGGTCACCACGTCGACGATCGCCGACATCCGTCAGCACAACCCCAAGCCCTATGGCGGAGCGATCTACGCCGCTTCGTTCTTGCGCCAGTTCGTCGGGGAGACCGACTGGGCCCACCTCGACATCGCTGGTCCGTCGTTCAATGACGGTGGCGCATATGACTACACGCCTGCTGGCGGCACCGGAGCGAGCGTGCGCACGTTGGTGCAGTTCGCCCGATCGTTGAGTTAGTCCATTGAGCTAGTCGAGCAGTCCGAGGACGCGCCCTGCATCTTCGATCTGGTCCCAGCGCTTGCGGTCACCGGCATGCCGGTCGGGATGGGCTTGCGCGCGAGCCTTGCGCCATACGCGCTCGAGCGCTTCTTGCGTAGGATTGGTCGGAAGCGGATCCACACCAGCGACCGACTCGATCGTCATGAGTGCAGCCAGCTCGGCGGGCGATTGCGCGGGGGCCGTGGGCTGTGTGCGCAACGTCGAACCGCCGCGCTCCTGGCGAAGGTTGTAGTCGCGCATGCGCTGCGGATAGCCCACCCGGTTGGTGTCGTAGCACGGGATGTTGAGCTTCTTGAGGAACGAGGCGGCCCAATCCGACGACGGCACGCGCCGACGCGTGGATTCGCCGTCCAACGCCACCAGCAGGAGCGTGGTCTGCGTCACCGAGGTGCGAGGCTCCACAAACCCCTCGACACCTTGTCGCGACTCGATGAAATCGCGCAAATGCTGCTGATCTTCCTTGCTCGCTCCGCGGTCGGACACGGCTGCGCCACCGGTTGTGCGCGATTTTCTTCTGCGTCCAAACAGTGCCATGGATACAAGTGTGCCCGATGTTTCATGAGCCTCGAGTCCGGACCTTACCCCGGTAGTATCGACGCCGGGCCGAGTGACAAGATGAAGCCGGAATGTTTTCTTCCCCGGAGGTATTGGTGACTGACAGCGGCAACTTCGACATCGTGATCCTCGGCGGTGGCAGTGGCGGCTACGCAGCCGCCCTCCGCGCCGCGCAGCTCGATCTCTCCGTTGCGCTGATCGAGAAGGGCAAAGTCGGCGGCACCTGCCTCCACAACGGCTGCGTTCCGACCAAGGCGCTCCTTCACGCTGCAGAGGTTGCTGACAACGCCCGCGAGGGAGCGTCGTTCGGCGTCAAGTCCACCTTCGACGGCATCGACATGGCGGGCGTCAACGCGTTCAAGGACGGCGTCGTCTCGCGCCTCTACAAGGGCCTGCAGGGTCTGATCGGCTCGGCCAAGAACATCACGTTCGTCGAGGGCGAAGGCAAGCTAGTTGCCAAGGATGCCGTCGAGGTCAACGGCCAGCGCTACGTCGGTAAGAACATCATTCTCGCTACAGGCTCCTACGCGCGCTCGCTTCCCGGACTCGAGATCGGTGGCCGCGTCGTGACCAGCGACGAGGCGCTCACCATGACCGATGTACCCGCACGCGTCGTCATCATCGGCGGCAGCGTCATCGGCGTCGAGTTCGCCTCGGTCTGGAAGTCGTTCGGCTCCGAGGTCACCATCATCGAAGCGCTCCCCACCCTCGTACCCCTCGAAGATCCTGCGCTGTCGAAGCAGCTCGAGCGCGCATTCCGCAAGCGCAAGATCAACTTCAAGACGGGCGTGAAGTTCTCCGGCGTCAAGCAGACCGACGACAACGTCACGGTGAGCCTTGAGAGCGGCGAGACGATCGAGACCGACCTCGTCCTCGTTGCTGTCGGTCGCGGACCCCGCTCGGCCAACCTCGGCTATGAAGAGCAGGGCGTGACCATCGATCGAGGCTGGGTGCCGACCAACGAGCGCCTCGCGACCAACGTGCCCGGCATCTTTGCGGTCGGTGACCTCGTACCCGGACTTCAGCTAGCACACCGCGGATTCGCACACGGCATCTTCATTGCCGAGGAGATCGCGGGGCTCAAGCCACAACCGGTCATCGACTCAGGGATCCCTCGTGTGACGTACTGCGACCCCGAGCTCGCATCGGTCGGGCTCACAGAGACCCAGGCTCGCGAGAAGTACGGCGACGTCGACACCTACGAGTACAGCCTTGGCGGCAACGGCAAGAGCCAGATCCTGCAGACCGCCGGGCTCGTCAAGCTTGTGCGCGAG
>JAOPXA010000280.1 GCA_025965395.1 Nocardioidaceae bacterium
ACAACGGCTCCCGGATGGACGACCTCGATCTCGACAAGCTGTCGCGCCAGCTGGGCAACGAAGCTGCCATCGACGCTCGTACGCTTCAGCAGCTCGAGAAGGCTTTGCGCGACTCCGGCACCATGAAGCGCGGATCAGACGGTCAGCTCAAGCTGACGCCGAAGGCGATGCGACAACTCGGCAAGGCGCTGCTGCGTGACGTGGCCGACAAGATGTCTGGGCGTCAAGGCAACCGCGAACTACGTCAGGCCGGAGCGGCGGGCGAACGCTCGGGGGCGACGCGGGAATGGGCCTTCGGCGACACCGAGCCGTGGGACGTGACGCGCACGATCACCAACGCACTTACCCGTACCGCTGGCGAAGGCAACCCTTCGACAGGCTCAGGAACCGGGATCCGCGGCGTCCGTATCGAGATCGGTGACGTCGAAGTGCAGGAGACCGAGGCCCGTACCCAGGCTTGCGTCGCCTTGCTCGTCGACACCTCGTTCTCGATGGCGATGGACGGGCGCTGGGTGCCTATGAAGCGCACGGCGCTGGCGCTTCATACGCTCATCAAGAGCCGATTCCGCGGTGACGATCTGCAGCTCATCGGATTCGGTCGTCATGCCGAAGTCATGGAAATTGAGCACCTCACGGGGCTGGAAGCCAAGTGGGACAAGGGAACCAACCTGCACCATGCGCTGCTTCTCGCTAACCGACACTTCCGCAAGCATCCCAACGCTCAACCTGTGCTGCTGATCGTCACCGACGGCGAGCCGACCTCCCACCTTGAACGCAACGGCGAGATCTTCTTCGACTACCCGCCGCACCCGCTCACCGTGGCCTACGCCGTGCGCGAGCTGGAGAACTCGATGCGACTCGGTGCCAAAACAACATTCTTCAGGCTTGGCGAGGATCCGGGCCTGGCACGCTTCATCGACTCCATGGCCAAGCGCGTCGACGGCACGGTCGTGGCGCCGGAGCTTGACGACCTCGGTGCCGCGGTCGTGGGTTCCTATCTTGGCTCGCGGCGGGGCTCCGGGGGCTTCAGTGGGGGATATGGCGACATGTTCGGCGGCGGTCGCGGGTCCTGGGCTGGCTGAGCCCTAGGCTCGACGCATGACCACAACGGCCTCGACCAGACTTCTCTCAGCGGACGCAATGGCTGGGCCAGTTTCGTTGGAGGCGGTTGACGTGACCGATGTGGTCGCGGGCTCGCCGAAGACGGGGTCCCTGACGTTGGACGAGGCTTTTGGGTTCGAAGTAGGGCTCTGGGAAATCACCGAAGGCACCGTCGTCGACGTCGAGGCGGACGAGGTATTTGTCGTGCTCCATGGGCGCGGGAGCGTGGGCTTTGAGGACGGTTCGATTGCAGACCTTGGGCCAGGCACGGTGATGAGGCTCCAGGCTGGCGACCGTACGACGTGGACCATCGTCGAGACCTTGCGCAAGGTGTATGTGCTCGTGCCGCCCGCTCATTGAGCACCCGCGCAAGGCGCTTTTCGGTCTGTCAGACCCTTGTGCGAGGCTGACAATGGGACAGCTCTGCCTGGCGGCAAATCCCTGCAATGCCAGTGAATTGCATCAAGAATCTTCCCCAAAATCCTTGCATTTCTCGTCATAGATCTCTAGACTTAGAACACCCGTTCGAAAAGTCAGGACTCTTGATGACCGCCATCCAGCTCGTGCGCCAGGCAGAGGCGTCGCTCGACGCTGCTCTTGCCTGCGAAGAGCCACTGGCTGGGGTTGAGATCGCCGAGCTGATGCGCCGCACACATGCCGCCATAGCCACGGGTCAAGCACTCCTTCTCAAGATGACCGTTGCTGCCGATCGTGCCAATGTGGCCAAGCGCGAAGGTGCCGCGTCGACGAGCGCGTTTATCGCGAAGACGACCGGCATTTCGTTGAAGGATGCTGCCCGCGAGGTCAAGCTGGCTCAAGACCTGCAAGAGGTCGCTCCACAAACTCGAGATGCGTTGACGCGCCCGGGGATGTCGAAGGACAAGATGGCCGTGCTGACCGGTGCGATGCGCAAGGTCCCCAAATCGTTTGATGCCGACCAACGGCAGACCATCGAGGACGATCTTGTCGCGAAGGGTTTGAAGCACTCGCTTGAGGATTTTCGCCGCGCGGCGAGGCGCGCCGTGGAGGTTCTCGACCCTCAACTCGCTGATGAGATCGAAGGCAAGGAGCTCTTCGATGAAGAGAAGGCCGCGCGGCGCGATGCCACCTTTTGGATGGACGGCGCAGACGACAAGGGTCTGGTGAAGGGCGGATTTCAGATCCCCGTCACCGCCGCAGCGATCCTCAAGAACATGCTCGAGTCCCTCACGTCGCCCAAGCAAGACCAATACCTCACCGACCCTCGGGAGATCGGCCCCCATGTCGACTACACCCACAAGCTCGGTCGGGCGTTTTGTCAGATTCTCGAGCGCTACCCCGCTGAGTCCAAGCTGCCTGTCCACGGCGGCATGCCGGCGACGCTGGTGATTCGCGTTGACTACGACCAGTTGGTCACCGGGATTGGTGCAGCCACCGTGTGCTCGACCGGCGACAGGATCTCCATCAAGGAAGTCCGTCGCGTGGGCTGCGAGGCCAAGATCCTTCCGCAGGTGTTCAATTCGAAGACAGCAGAGCTCGATCAAGGCCGGGCGCGAAGGCTTCATGATGAGAAACAACGCACCGCGGCCACAGCCAAATATGGCGGTTGCGCTTTCCCTGACTGTCAGACGCCGCCCGCGTGGTGCAAACTTCATCACCAAGAATTCTGGGCTCATGGAGGCAAGACCACCTTCAAGAACGGCATTCCCCTGTGCGGACACCATCACGACCTGATCCACGATGAGGAGTGGCAAGCCCGCATCGCGTTCGACGGGTGGGCGGAGTTCATCCCGCCGTCATTCGTCGACCCCGAGCGCAAGCCCGTGCGATCCACACGATGGAACCCGAAGAACGCCTCGCTCTAGCGGCCAGTGATCGCTAGCTTGTGGCGATCTTGCTTTCGACCGCAGCGGCGACAGCCCGCATGCCGGCCGGGCGTGGGTGAAGCGAGATGCCCACGCCCAGTCCGTTCGGAACGATGCCATTGGTCCAAGCATCGGCACCAGCGCAGGCGTTGTGATCTTTCGAGAGTGCGATCATCGACACGTACGTCACGCCGGTGTCGGTAGCGGCTGATTGAAGCATGGTGTCGATGCTCTTCTCGCCCGCAGACACGCC
>JAOPXA010000282.1 GCA_025965395.1 Nocardioidaceae bacterium
GGGCGAGCGGCAAAACCGCGAAGCGGCCCGCCAAGCGGGTTAGCACCCTCCCGCCAGCGGGCCAGCGGTTAGCTCCAGAAGATGCGCTCGACGACCTGTCGGGCGTGGCGGGTCGTCCGTAGGTAATCGTCCATCATTCGCTCGGAGTTGTCTGCGCCATAGCCCAACAGATGAGCAACGCCTGCTCTGTCCTGCGGCGCGGTCACCATCGACTCGGCTGGCTTGGATCGCATGAGCACCACGGCGTTGCGGATCCGGCTCACCAACCACCACGAGGACGCCAACGCGCGGGCATCCTCGTTGTCGATCAGGCCAGCCCGTACGGCCGCATCGAGCGCGCCTAGCGTCCGCGTGGTCCGCAGATCTGGGTGGGCGTGCGCGTACTGCATCTGCAAGAGCTGGACGGTCCACTCCACGTCAGCGATGCCACCACGGCCGAGCTTGAGGTGGGTATGAGCGCTCGCACCGCGCGGCAGCCGCTCGGCATCGACCCGCGCCTTGATCCGCCTGACTTCACGCACGTCTTCTTCGCCGAGGCCGGTCTCAGGCCAACGCAACGGATTGATCAGCTCTTCGAACCGCGCACAAAGTCCCGGGTCACCGACCACCGGATTCGCCCGAAGCAAGGCCTGCGCCTCCCATACCGAAGACCAGCGCTCGTAGTAGGCGCGATAGGACGCAAGCGTCCGCACCAGCGCACCGGATCGCCCCTCTGGCCGCAGCTCGGCATCGACCGCGAGGACAGGATCAGGTCCGGGCAACGCGAGCGCGCGACGGAGCTCGACCACGACCGCCATGGCGGCATCCGAGGCTTCCTTCTCGTCAGCACCCGGAAGCGGGTCGTGCACGAACAAGACATCGGCGTCCGACCCATACCCGAGCTCAAAGCCCCCCAGTCGCCCCATCAGCACAATCGCAATCGAGGTGGGAAGCGGTGCCCCCCGTGACTCTTCGACACTCTGGATGGTCGCCGAAAGAGCACCCTCGAGGAGCGCAGTCGCGACCGCAGTGAGGCCTTCGCCGACCTCGATGATGTGCCGCTTGCCGAGCACGTCGGCGATGCCAATCCGCGACAGCTCGCGACGTCGTATGCGTCGGATAGCGCGCACCGCATCGAGATGATCGCGCTGCCTGCCCACCGCAGACGTCATCTCGGCGACAAGCTGTTCGCGCGAACGGATGGCGAGCGCTGTGTCGTCTCCCAGGAGCGACACGGACTCGGGAGCGCGGAGCAGGAGATCGGTCACATAGCTGCTCGACGACAGGATGCTCGCCAGCTGTTGAGCCCCAGCCCCCTCGTCGCGAAGCTTGCGCAGATACCAATGGGTCTCGCCCAGACCCTCGGAGATCTTGCGGAACGCGAGGAGTCCGGCGTCCGGATCGGGTGACTCGCCAAACCAAGACAACATCGCAGGGAGCAGCGATCGCTGGATGGCCGACCGACGCGAGACTCCTGCGGTGAGCGCGTGTATGTGTGTCAGCGCGCCCGCGGGGTCGACGTAGCCGAGTGCCATGAGACGCGCCGAGGCTGCTTCGGGAGTCAGCCTCAACCCCTCCCCCGGCAACGACGCCACGGCCTCGAGCAGTGGCTGGTAGAAGAGCTTGTGGCGCAGGCGCCGCACCTCGCGGCGGTGAGCGAGCCAATCACTCGTGAGATTGTCTACCGGGTCGACGCCGTAGCCCATGCTTCGACCGAGGCGACGCAGATCAGCCTCACTCTCGGGGATGAGATGCGTCCGGTACAGGCGATGCAGCTGGATCCGGTGCTCGAGCGTGCGCAAGAAGACGTATGCCTCGGCCATCGCCGCGCCGTCTCGGCGGCCTACGTAGCCTCCGTCGATGAGCGACTCCAGAGCAACCAACGTGGTCCCGCTTCGCAAGGACTCGTCGGAGCGCCCGTGGACCAACTGCAGCAGCTGCACCGAGAACTCGACGTCGCGCAGCCCGCCGGGACCCAGCTTGATCTCCCGGTCGACACGGTCGCCCGGGATGTGGTCGATGACGCGTCGCCGCATCTTGCGCACGTCGGCGACGAAGTTTTCGCGCGTGCTGGCTTCCCACACCATCGGGGTGACGGCGTCGATGTAGGCCGCCCCCAGCTCCGCGTCGCCAGCAATGGGGCGAGCCTTCAGCAGGGCCTGGAACTCCCAAGTCGAGGCCCAACGCTCGTAGTAGTGCACATGGCTTGCCAACGTACGGACCAGCGGCCCCGAGGCGCCCTCGGGCCGCAGGGCAGCGTCGACCTCCCAGATCGATCCCTCGGAGGTGTACTCGCTGCAGATCCGCATCGTCGTCGCGGCCAGTCTCGTCGCCGCTTTCATGGCCTCGTCGGGGTCGGTGCCGTCGCACGGCTCGTAGACAAAGATGACGTCCACATCGCTGATGTAGTTGAGCTCGAGGCCGCCGGTCTTGCCCATCCCGATGACCGCGAGCCGGCAGGCCTCAAACCCACCCACCTCGCGCCGAGCGAGGTCGAGTGCGCGCTGCACCGTCGCATCAGCCAAGTAGGCGAGCTCGGCGGAGGACTGCTCGAAGGAGGTCAGTGCCGTGAGGTCTCGAGCTGCGATGTGAAGCACCTTGCGGCGGTAGGCGACCCGCAAGTCCGTGTCGCTGTCGGCCGCGCTGAGCTGTTCGACCATCACCTCGGGCGACAGCGGAGTCCTGGAAAATGCGTCGCTCGCCAAATCGCTTACGTACTCCGGATGCCGGGCGAGGAACGCACCGAGTGCTTCACTCGTGCCCAGCACGATGAGCAGCCGCTCGCGCATCTCATCGTCGGTCTCAAGCATGTCGACGAGGTCGCCGGGCTTCATCCCTTCGCCGATAGCGGCAAGAGCGGCGAGTGCTCCATCAGGATCGGCGACTCGAGCGATTGCCGCCACCAGGTCGGCCGAGACGTCGCCCAGTCGGCGCACGTCGGTCTCCGCCACAGCCGCCGCGCGGAAACCCATACGGTTCAGCGCAGGCGCATCAAAGGAGCTCGGGACGTCGTTGGCCACGCATCGAGGTTACTCGACTCACGCGAGTCGAGCCGCCACGTATGAGGCTCAGACGATCGGCATCATCTTGTCGAGCTCGAACTGCGTCACCTGCGAGCGATAGTCCTGCCACTCGGCCCGCTTGTTGCGCAAGAAGAAGTCGAAAACGTGCTCACCAAGGGTCTCGGCGACCAGCTCGCTGCTCTCCATGA
>JAOPXA010000004.1 GCA_025965395.1 Nocardioidaceae bacterium
GCGGGCGCCGGCGCGGCAACGATCACCGCGTCGACTTCGATGGTCTCGAAGTCCGTTGTTGGTCCGACGACGAGGCGCCAGACGCCGTTCACTCGCTCGATCTGCCGCACCGTCGCGTTGACGCGAATCTCCGCCCCGCTGGCGTCGGCAACCGCCTGGGGCAGGCGCCCGACTCCCCCGGTGATCCCGGCGAACACCGGGGTCGGGTCGACCGTCTGACGCACCTTTGCCGCAGCCGCAAGTAGATCTGGCCACAAGGCAGCAATCTGAGGAGCGGCGGCACGAAGCGACAACTTCGACGCATGCCCCGCGTAGACGCCCCCGAGCAGCGGCTCGATGAGCCGATCCACCACATCCACGCCGAAGGACCCCGGCAGCATCGCGCGTACGAACTGGGCGACGTCGAGGTCTTCGTCGAACTCCTTCACAAGCGGAGTCGCCTCTGGCATCCCAGCGACGATGCCCGTGGCCAAGAGCGCATCGAGGTCGGAGGGGACGCCCATCACCGTGGGAGGCATCGAGCGGATGGCACCGCGCGTCCAGATACCAGCGGTGATGGTCACCGGATGGACAAGCGAGTCACCGAGTCCGACAGCGCGGGCCAGGCCGACCGCCTCCGGCCGGCGCGCCAGCATCGACTCGGCACCCACATCGATCGTCATACCGGCCAGCTCGCCGAGTGCCAGCTTGCCGCCGATGCTGGGTGATCCCTCGAACACGACCACCTCGACGTCGGGGCGCTCGCGCCGCACGAAATAGGCCGCAGCAAGACCGGCTATTCCCCCTCCGACGACAGCGACCTTCATGTCAGAGCTGGTAGCCGTGGACGAAGTCGACGAGCCGCGCGAGCTGGTCGGGATCCGTGGCTGGCAGCACACCGTGACCCAGGTTGAAGATGTGCCCCGGTGCCGAGCGACCAGCCTCGATGACTTCCGCCGCCTTGGCAGTCATGACCTCCACCGGAGCGAACACCGCGGTCGAGTCGAGATTGCCCTGCACAGCACGACCGCCGCCGATTCTTTTGGCGGCCTCGTCGAGCGGGACGCGCCAGTCGACGCCGACCACATCGGCCCCCGCGTCACCCATCGACTGCAGCAGCTCACCCGTGCCGACACCAAAGTGGATGCGCGGCACGCCAAGATCAGCGACCGACGCAAGCACGGCAGCCGAGTGCGGTTTGACGTATGCGTCATAGTCAGCCAACGAAAGATTGCCGGCCCACGAGTCAAACAACTGCACGGCCGAGGCGCCGGCTTCGATCTGCGTACGCAGGAAAGACCCCGCGATCGCGGCAAGCCGACCGAGCAGCGCGTGCCACAGGTCAGGGTTGCTGTACATCAGTTCTTTGGTCTTGCGATGGTCCTTCGACGGACCGCCCTCGATGAGGTACGACGCGAGGGTGAACGGTGCGCCGGCAAAGCCGATCAACGGCGTTGCGCCCAGCTCCCCCACCAACGCCTGCACGGACTCGACGATCGGTGCGACGTCGTCGGGCTCAAGATCGCGAAGCTGCGCAAGCTGCTCGTGCGACCGGATCGGGTCTGCGACGACGGGACCGACACCAGCGACGATGTCGAGATCGACGCCAATCGCCTTGAGCGGAACCACGATGTCGGAAAAGAAAATCGCGGCGTCCACGCCATAGCGACGCACGGGCTGCATCGTGATCTCGACGACGAGATCGGGCCTGAAGCAGCTCTCCAGCATGGGAATTCCCTCACGGAGCGCGCGATACTCAGGCAGCGATCGACCCGCTTGGCGCATGAACCATACGGGCGTGTGCGGGACGGCCTCACCGCGAGCGGCGCGCAAGAACGCGCTCTGCTGAAGACCCTGATGACGCTCGGTTGATGTGGACACCTGCTCATCATCCCAGGCATTGCGGCGCGTCGCAGACCCCGGTATGCGCACCAAACGCCTAGGCTTCCCCTGTGGTCATACCCGGAAGTATTCAAGGCCCGCCCGCGGACTTTCTGGCCGCGGTGGACGAGGTGCGCGGAGTTCCTCTGCGATCCGAAGTGATCGCCGAGGAGATGCCCGCGCCCCAACGCATCGCACCCCACGCCTACGCGATGACCGGCGACGTGGTGGTCGAGGACGACGAGCTCGCCACCGGCCGCTTCATCTTGCTGCACGACCCCAAGGGCAACGATGCCTGGAACGGCACCTACCGCTGCGTGACCTTCGCTCGCGCCGACATCGAGACTGAGATGGCTGTCGATCCTATGCTTCCGGCGGTGGGATGGAGCTGGCTCACCGATGCGCTCGATCACCACCAAGCCGCCTACCGCGAAGCCAGCGGCAGCGTCACGATCGTGCACTCGGAGAGCTTTGGCGAGATGACCGACAACGGCTCAAGTGCCCAGATCGAGGTACGCGCCTCGTGGACGCCCGAGTCGACCAAGGGTGCACACGCAGCGGCCTGGGCTGACCTGCTGTGCATGCTCGCCGGTCTCCCACCCCTGACCGCAGGAGTTACCCCGCTGCCCAACAGGCGCGGTCAGCGGTGAGCGAGGCCCACCCACCTGAGTCGAGCGAAGTCGCTGCGCCCGAGCCCGAGCCGGTCGATGAGCCGGTCGTTGTCTCCCCGCGACTCGAGCTACGCGAACCACTGCCGCCGGTGGTCGACACGCCCCAGGCCCTCGCCGAGGTATGCGCCGCCATCGCGGCTGGCACCGGACCCGTCGCGCTCGACGCCGAGCGTGCCTCGGGCTATCGCTACTCCCAACGCGCCTACCTCGTGCAGATCCGCCGGACGGGCACGACGTCGTCCCTCATTGACCCGATTGCGTTCGAAGACCTGTCGACGCTCAACGACGCGATCGGTGACGCCGAGTGGATCCTGCACGCGGCGACCCAAGATCTCCCCTGTCTCGCCGAAGTTGGTATGCGGCCAAAGGCGTTGTTCGACACCGAGCTCGCCGGACGCCTGCTCAACCTGCCGCGCGTCGGTCTGGCAAGCCTCGTTGAGTACTACCTCGAGCGGTCCCTTGCCAAGGAGCACTCGGCGGTCGACTGGTCGACGCGTCCCTTGCCCGAGCCGTGGCTCGAGTACGCGGCCCTCGACGTCGAGGTCCTGATCGAGCTGCGCGACCTGATCGATGCCGACCTCGTCGAAGCGGGCAAGCGCGAGTGGGCGGCCGAGGAGTTCGAAGCGCTGTTGAGCTTCGGAGGTCCACGCGTCCGCCAGGAGCCGTGGCGTCGCACGTCCGGCCTCCACAAGGCACGTGGTCGTCGCGCACTCGGCATCGTCCGGGAGCTGTGGGAGACCCGCGACGCCATCGCCGAGGACCGCGACATCACGCCGGGCCGCATTCTTCCCGACCTGTCGATCCTCGAGATCGCCACTGCCCAGCCGACCGATCTCGTCACGCTCAAGGGAATGCGCGCGATGCGCAACCGCGGCCCGCGTCGCTTCCTCAGCGAGTGGCACGACGCCATCGAGTATGCGCTGGGGCTCGACGAGAGCGAGCTGCCCACGACCGGCCAGAAGCTCGACGGACCTCCCCCACCGCGCACCTGGGCCGACAAGAATCCTGACGCTGCGGCCCGCCTCACCGCGAGCCGTGAGGTCATCAGCACCGTCTCTGCGGCACACAACCTCCCGCCAGAAAACCTGCTCACGCCCGACACCGTGCGTCGGCTGAGCTGGGAGCCTCCGGCCGAAATCACCGAGGAGAGCGTCGCGGACTTCTTGCGTACAGCTGGCGCGCGCGAGTGGCAGATCGGCCTCGTCGTGGAGTCCCTGACTCTCGCGACGCTGACTCGGGCGCCTGCACGCTCTTCTTAGGAACGGCTAAGTAAGCAAAGCCTGACATAAGTTACGATGAGGGCGTGCTTGCCAATTTTCTGATCGGACTCCGCGAAGGCCTCGAGGCCAGCTTGATCGTCAGCATCCTGATCGCCTACCTCGTGAAGACCGGTCGCCGCGACCAGCTCCGATTCGTCTGGCTCGGCGTGGCCATTGCGGCGGCTATTTCGATCGCTGCCGGCGCGATGCTGCAGTTCACGTCACGCAACATGACCTTCGAGCAGCAGGAGTTGCTTGGCGGCACCCTCTCGGTCATCGCCGTCATCTTCGTGACGTGGATGGTCTTCTGGATGCGCAAGGTGTCTCGCAACCTTAAGGGTGAACTCGAGGGTCAGGTCGACAACGCGCTTGCACTCGGCCCGCTCGCGCTCGTGCTCGTCTCCCTCCTCGCGGTGGGGCGCGAGGGTCTCGAGACGTCGCTCTTCATCTGGGCCGCGTCGCAATCGACCACCGGACCCAATCCGCTGATTGCCGCCTTCCTCGGCATCGCGACCTCGGTGCTTCTCGGCTATCTCATCTACCGGGGCGCCATCAGCATCAACCTCAAGAAGTTCTTCACCATCACGGGCGCGCTGCTCATCGTGGTGGCGGCGGGCGTACTCGCCTACGGCATCCATGACCTCCAGGAAGCGAACTTCCTGCCGGGTCTGGCCAACAAGGCGTTCGACATCACCAACCCCGATGCGGCCGCGTGGAGCCTGCGCAACCCGAGCGGTTGGATGAGCACGCTCGCGAAGGGCACCTTCAACTTCCAGCCCGATCCGACGGTGCTTCAGGTCGTCGCTTGGTTCGCCTACCTCGTGCCGACGATGGCGTTCTTCTTCGCTCCGACCAAGTCCCGCCAGCCTGTCAAGGTCTGACCACCCGACGGCTAAAGTCACCGTATGGAGCTCGTTCACGGTCACCTCGACGACCGCTTTGCATCGCTCGGTGAGGCATTCGCTTCTCGCCTGAGCGACGGCACCGAGCTGGGTGCGTCGCTGTGCGTGATCAAGGATGGGGAGACCGTCGTCGACCTCTGGGGCGGTTGGTCCGACGCGCGCAAGACCGTCCCGTGGGGCGAGCACACGATCGCCACCGTGTGGTCGACCACCAAGACGATGACCAACCTCGCGGCGCTCGTCCTCGTGGACCGCGGAGAGATCGACCTGAATGCGCCGGCGGCCTGCTACTGGCCCGAGTTCGCGCAGGGCGGCAAGGAAGCGGTCGAGGTGCGGCACCTCCTCGGGCATACGTCTGGAGTCGCTGGCTGGGACCAGCCCGTCACGGTGTCGGACCTGTATGACTGGGAGAAGTCGACCGCCATGCTCGCCGCCCAGGCGCCGTGGTGGCCGCCTGGCACCGCTTCGGGCTATCACGTGCTCGATCAAGGACACCTCGTCGGCGAGGTCATCCGGCGGGTCACCGGGCTGAGCGTTGGTGCGTTCTTTGCCAAGGAGATCGCCGGGCCGATGGACGCAGACTTCCACATCGGGCTCGACGCTGCCGATGCTGAGCGCGTCTCCCCGATGGTCATGCCGCGCGCACTTCCCCTCGATCCGCTCGATCCCGACAGCATCGCCTATCGCGCGTTGACCGGGCCCTTCCTGCACGCCCGCGAGACTCGGACCGATGCCTGGCGCACCGCAGAGGTCCCCGCTGCCAACGGGCACGGCAACGCGCGATCAGTTGCGCGCGCTCAGGCCGCCGTCTCGCACGGGGGTGCGTTCAACGGCGTGCAGCTTTTGTCCGAGCGCACGCTCGACTCGATTTTCGAGGTGCAGGCGGAGGGAACCGACCTCGTGCTCGGTGTGCCGCTTCGGTTGGGCATCGGCTACGCACTCCCCGAGACTTCGTTTACCCACATACCGGCGGGTCGCCGATGCTTCTGGGGAGGCTACGGCGGCTCCTTGATCGTCAACGATCTCGACAACTCAATGACGATTGCCTATGTCATGAACACGATGGTGCTCGAATACTCCCCCGGCACGCGGCGTACGCGTCCGTGCGGGGACTCGCGCACCGATGCCTACCTCGATGCCATCTACGGGGCCCTCTCATGAGCGATTTCAAACGACCGTCGCTGCCTGGGGCAGACTTGTTCGCCGCCCAGCCCGGTGGCGAAGATCCTGCCGAGCAGGCGGCCGCGGGGCAACGCATCGCCCGTCTGCTCGTCCGTGGAGCTCGCACCCATGACGATCAGGAACTGGTCGACCGGGTGCTGCATCTAGCCGACGAGCACGGGCTCGATCTTGTGGCCGAGATGTGGTCAGCCGCTCCTGCCGAGTCCCTCGCGGGCGCGCTGTGGAGGTTGTATGCGTTGCGCACCTGGGTGCATCGTCAACCTGATCAAGCGGCGCGCGAGTTTGCCGCAGGGAGGATGTTCTCGGCCGTCCACGAGGTCCTTGCTGGGGTCGCCGATCCGCCGGGCCCGGCCGAAGTGATTCTGCTCGTCGACA
>JAOPXA010000055.1 GCA_025965395.1 Nocardioidaceae bacterium
CGCCGTCGTCTCGGGTCCCGACTCGAGCCTCCAGCTGCAGCCTGCCAACGCGATCGTCAAGGCGGCCGCCAAGGAAGGCATCGCCGTGAGCGACATCGATCTCTTCGAGCTCAACGAGGCGTTCGCCGCTGTGGGCATCGCCAGCACACGCGAATTGGGCGTTTCCGAAGACAAGGTCAACGTCAACGGCGGGGCCATTGCGCTCGGTCACCCGATCGGCGCGAGCGGTGCTCGCATCGTGCTGCACCTCGCGCTCGAGCTGGGTCGCCGTGGTGGTGGCATCGGCGCCGCTGCCCTGTGTGGTGGCGGCGGTCAGGGTGATGCGCTCATCATCCGAGTCCCCAAGAAGTAATACGTCAGGAGTCTCGAGGTAGTCGTACCGCCTCGATCCCCGAACTCGTCGCCCGCGCTCCCGCAGGAGACGCCCGTTCGGTGGCGCGGCTGATCTCGCTCGTCGAGGACGCGTCGCCCCTGCTGCGAGAAGCGAGCGCGCTCCTGGCTCCCTTCACCGGTTCCGCCCACATCGTGGGGATCACGGGCTCGCCGGGCGTCGGAAAATCGACGACCACATCAGCGTTGGTCACGACCTTTCGCGCGCGAGGCCAACGTGTCGGCGTGCTCGCGGTCGACCCGTCTTCACCCTTCTCGGGCGGAGCGTTGCTTGGCGACCGGATCCGTATGCAGGAGCATGCGACAGACCCCGACGTCTTCATCCGCTCGATGGCCAGCCGCGGGCACCTGGGCGGGCTCGCGTGGGCAACTCCGCAGGCCCTGAGGGTGCTCGATGCGGCCGGATGTGACGTTGTACTCGTCGAGACGGTGGGCGTGGGCCAATCTGAGATCGAGGTCGCCGCAATGGCCGACACGACGCTCGTGCTGCTTGCGCCCGGCATGGGCGACGGGATTCAAGCGGCCAAAGCGGGCATCCTCGAGGTGGGCGACATTTTCGTCGTCAACAAGGCCGATCGTGATGGTGCCCCCCAGACTCGTCGCGAGATGAGGTCGATGATCTCCCACTCGCTGCGCACCGCCGATGCGTGGACGCCGACCGTCGAGATGACCGTCGCGTCGAAGGGTGAGGGCATCGCCGACCTGGCCGAACGAATCGCGGAGCACCACGCATACCTCGCCGCCAGTGGCGTGTTGGAGAGGCGCCGACGCAACCGTGCGCGCGGCGAGATCGAGGCCATCGCGCTCACCGAGGTACGTCAGAAGTTCGGCGACATCTCGCGCCACGGCACGCTCGACGAGCTGTCAACGGCAGTGGCGTCCGGCACGATTGACCCCTACGCGGCCGCCGATCAGCTCCTCAAAGCCCTCTAGCACGGTCTGGCTGAATGCGGCTAGGGCGCGGCGCGCCTGGGTCGGATGCTCGCTGATCTGGGCTATAAACAGTGTGTGGCTAAGAAGGTTATTGCGCTTCTCGTCGTCGGTTTCGTGGTCTACTACGTGCTCACGGCTCCAGAAGGGGCGGCTGACGCGGTAAGCAACGCGTTCGACGCGATCATCGAAGCCTTCAAGCAGATCGTCAAATTCTTCAACGAGCTCGTCCAGTAGGTCACTGTGTTGCGTTGGCTCCTCGCCCGCATCCCCGAGCAAGAGGTCGGGTCTCATCTGCTCACCGGTGAAGGTGAGCAGGTTATCGATCTCGTGCGGCACCACTGGTTCGCATACGTCAAAGCCACGGCAATCTCATTCGGCGGGTTCTTGGTGCTGCTGTTCGGGTTCTTCGGGCCGATCAACTTGGGCTGGTTCTTCTTCTTGGCCGGCTTGGGCATCATGAGCTGGGGAGCCTATCTGGCGCTGGGTGAGCACCGGGACGTCTTTGTGGTGACCAACATGCGCGTGTTCCGGGCCTCCGGTGTGTTCTCGGTGCGGATCGCGACGATGCCGATCTCCCGCATTCTCGACATCACGGTCGAGAAGCCGTTCATCGGCCGCATTCTCGGTTTTGGGCACTTCGTCTTCGAGTCGGCTGCGCAAGCTCAGGGGCTGCGCGACATACGGTTCATCGGCAACCCGGACCAGCGCGACTTGACCATCCAACGGGTCATTCAGCGCTCGGGCCTTCGTCCCAATACGTCTCCGTAGGGGAGTAGGACACAATGGGCGTATGAGCTTTTCGCGACCTGGCGCTATCGATCTCTCCGCCTTCAAACAGCCGCCCGCCGCTCCGGCTGGCCCCCCTGCGCCGCCCGGCAGCAGTTTCGTCATCGAGGTCACCGAGCAAAACTTCCAAAATGATGCCCTGCAAGCCTCGATGCAGCACATCGTCGTGCTCAATCTCTGGTCCACGCGTTCGGCGCAGGCGGCTGAGTTCAACGGCCTTCTCGCTACGGTCGTCAACTCCTACGGCGGTCAGATCCTGCTCGCCAACGTCGATGTCGACACGAGCCCGTCTATCGCCCAGGCGCTGCAAGCCCAAGGTGTCCCTTTCGTGGTCGGCATCATCGCGGGGCAACCGGTGCCGTTGTTTCAGAGCACCGCGGCAGAGACCGACGTACGCCGGTTGTTCGATGAGCTCATCAAGGTCGCGGCGCAAAATGGCATCACCGGGCGCGCGGCCCCCGTCGGCTCATCGTCCGAGCCCGTCGACCAGGAGCCGGTCGAAGACCCGCGATTCGCCGAGGCTGACGCTGCCTTTGGCGCGGGCGACTTCCCGACAGCCATCGCCGCCTACGAAAAGCTGATCGCTCAGAACCCAGCCGATGCTGAGGCCGCCGAACGCCTCGCTGGCATCCGGCTGATCTCGCGCACGCAGGGCGTCGACCTCCAGGAGGCCCGCAAGGCGGCCGCCGACGATCCGGCCGACATTGATGCGCAGCTGTTGGTTGCCGATCTCGATGTGAGTGGCGGGCATGTTGAGGACGCCTTCGATCGCCTCATCACCACGATCAAGACTGTGTTCGGTGATGATCGCGAACGCGTCCGTCAGCGTCTCATCGAGCTTTTCTCCATCGTGGGCTCAGATGATCCACGGGTGGCGCTGGCACGAAGGAAATTGGCAACCGCGCTCTACTAGTCGACGACCCACGACCATGACCCACCGCCACGGCGTGAAGGGGTTGTGGTCGCACTGGCCGCCACGAACCCTTCATGTGGTTCGGGTTTCGACAAGCTCAACCAACGGAAGGCGCTCAACCAACGGAAGGCGCTCAACCCGCGGGGGTTACGGCGAGAGAGGGGCTTCGCGATAGGGCGGCAGTGGGCCCTTCGCGAGAGCCCCGAGCAGCTCTTGGGCCGCCGAGGTGGCGTTCGCCGTGACGTCGGCGGGCTCGCACCAGTGGACGTCACGAATCTCGGTGGGCTGAAGCGTCATGCCCTCGACGATCGTCGAGTCGACGATGCCGAGGTTGAAGACGAAGACGCACGCGTCATCCCAGCCGCGCCAAGCGGGCAGCCAGTTGACGGTATGAAGCCCGAGGACCTCGACGTCGATGCCGAGCTCTTCGCGCACCTCGCGTACGAGCCCGATGGACGGCGACTCGTCCAACTCGATCACGCCGCCGGGAAGATCCCACTCGTGCTTGTAGGTCAGCTCGCACAGAAGTACGCGGCCCCTTTCGTCGGTCAGGATTCCCTGGGAGATCACGCGTTTGGTCGGTAGCCCCGCATTGAGGATCGCGATGAATCCCTCACGCGACCGCGGCTCGGGGTCGGCGGCGAGACGCGCGACAAGGACACGATCGGTCTCGTCGAGGTTGCCGCGGATGACACCTTCGCGGCGCATGCCTGAGATCGATGCTGCCCGAATTGTGTCAGTGTCGGAGCGGTCGATTGTCGCCTCGACCCGTTGCAGACCGAGCACGTTGATCGCATGATCGACCACGAGCTTGATCGAGCGCATGGGGATGCGGTGACCATCCGGATCGTCGGCGAAGTTCCAGCGCAGAGCCGCCCGCTTCTCGTCCAGGTGGTGCAGGGCAATCGTCCCGATGCGTTGCCCGGCGAGCTCCACGGCGAATCCGGTGAACTCAGCGGACCCTGTGGTCGGTACGAGAACGAGGTCCGCGTCCTCGAGTCGCGTGCTCAACGGGCTGATCTGTTCCGCAGCGTCATGACCCCGAGACTAGCCAAGATAGGCACAAAGTGGGAACTCAGATCGACCCAGCGCGGGTTGGATTGAGCCGTTACGATGAAAATCACGACGTGAGGGGACCTATGTCCGAGCGAATCAGTGACGGCATTCTGACCGGTTTCGACTTCCACACCGACGTGGATGTCAGAGCCAACTTCGACGTGCGTGTCAAAGAGGTCCTCAACAACATCGGCGCCGTCATCGATGGCAAGCCGCATGCCGCGCGGATCATCCTGACCAGCCTCCTCGCCGAAGGCCACGTGTTGATCGAGGACGTACCTGGGGTCGGCAAGACAGTGTTGGCCAAGGCGCTAGCGACGTCGATCAACGGCACGGTGCGACGCATCCAGTTCACCGCGGATCTTCTGCCGTCTGACATCACCGGTGTGTCGGTCTACAACCCCACCTCCAGTGAGTTCGAGTTCAAGCACGGGGCCGTCTTCGCCAACGTGGTGATCGGCGACGAGATCAACCGCGCTTCGCCCAAGACCCAGTCGGCCCTGCTTGAGGCGATGGATGAGCGCCAGGTGACTGTCGACGGCCGCACCCACCAGCTGCCTCGTCCTTTCACGGTGATCGCGACGCAGAACCCTCTCGACATGGAGGGCACGTTCGCTTTGCCTGAAGCCCAGCTAGATCGCTTCATGGTGAAGATCTCGCTGGGCTACCCCGACACCGCCGCCGAGCTGGAGATGCTGCGCGACCGCAACTCGATCAACCCGCTCGACCAGATCTCGGCGGTCGTGTCGGCTGACGACGTACGCACGATGATCGACGTCGCCCGCTCCACCCATGTCAGCCCCGAGATCGAGGACTATTGCGTGCGGATCGTTCAAGCGACCCGCACCGATCCGAGCTTCCGCCTCGGTGCGAGCCCCCGCGCCACGCTCCAGCTGGTGCGAGCCGCCAAGGCATACGCGTCGATCAGTGGGCGCGACTTCGTGCTCCCCGATGACGTGCGTGACTTGGTCGTCCCGGTCCTGGCGCACCGGCTGATCGTGGCCCGCCACGCTCGCGAAGCCCACGGCTCGCGCGATGCCGCCGGCTCGTTGCTCGAGGCAATCCTCACGCGCTTGGCCGCACCCACCGGTCTCTGAGGCCCGCGTATGCGTCGTCTGCGACTGGGAGTTCGGCTCACGCCACGAGGCATCGGAGTTGCCGGCGGTTCAGTCTTCACCTTCATCGCCTCGCTGTGGACGAGTTCTTTCGAGCTCTTGTATGTGTGCGGCGGGCTCGCAGCGATGGTCGCCAGCGCGGCAGGCTATGCGCTGCTCCTCCCGTCGAAGGTGAGCGTTCGGCGCGACCTCGCCAACGACGTCCTGCACGCCTCCGCAACCACGCGGGTCGTTCTCACGTTCGAGACGGAATCCGTGCTTCCCGTGGGCATGCTGACCTGGCAAGACCATCTCCCGGCGGCCTTGAAAGGCACAGCACATGGCGTCGTCGACGCGGTCGACCAGACGGACACGTCGACCGCGTCCTACGAGGTCCGTGCGACCAGGCGCGGCGAGCACGAGGTGGGCCCGCTCGATGTCAGCGTCGGAGATCCGCTCGGACTTGTCGAGGTGCGTCGTACGGTCAGCGGGTCCAGCGCGGTGACCATCTTGCCGACCGTCGTCGGGCTGCCGGTCGTACGCCTGGGTGCCCGCTCCTCTGGCGTGTCCGCATGGGCGCCGCGCCAAAGCGTCGGCGCGGGGGAGGAGGACGTGATCGCACGTCCTTACGTTGCTGGTGATGCGATGCGGAGGATCCATTGGAAGGCCACCGCCCGGCACGGAGAATTGATGACCCGCCAGGAGGAGGCGATCGACGATCGCCGCGTCGCGGTGGTCCTCGATGCGTCGGCTGCCGCGCATGGCGGAGAGGGTGACCACGACGACCTAGGAGATCGGCCGACGTTCGAATGGGCCGTCAGCGCTGTCGCGTCTGCGTGTGCGCGTTTCGTCGAGCATGGAGACCGCGTCTTTCTCCGGGTGGCCGGGCTCAAGGTGGTGGCGCGCGA
>JAOPXA010000067.1 GCA_025965395.1 Nocardioidaceae bacterium
GGGGGAGTGTCTTCACCTTCGCCTTCGGCGGCCAACCGATGCGTCTTGTAGCTCGCCAGAAGGTCAACGCGCCACGTCGGCCGCCAAGCATCGTCCCACGCCGCTACGACGACTTCGGGCTCATACGTACGGCTCAGGGTGGTGATGAAGTCGAGCAGTCCGCGCAGCGCGTTGATGACGGTGCCATCGGGTGCCTTCAACGTGTCGGGAAGGCCAAAGAAGGCGCGGTAGTACAGCGATGCGCTGTCGAGGACGAGGAGTCGTGGGCCGTCGGGAGCGCTCATACGGCCATCTTCCCACCCGATAGGCTCGAGGTGTGGACTCACGGATCGCCAAGGCTCAGCAGTACGCACGCGAAGCGGGCATCGATGCCCTCCTCATCACTCCCGGGGCCGACCTGCGTTACCTCACCGGCTACGAGGCCAAACCGCTCGAGCGACTCACGTGCTTGGTCCTGCCAAGCGAGGGTGAAGCCGTGATGGTCGTGCCTGAGCTCGAACGCGCTTCTGCACTTCACTACGGGGTTTCGAGCGAGATCCGGTCGTGGACCGAGACCGAGGACCCGTTCGACCTGGTGACGAGTCTGTTGCCGGCCGACGCCCAGACGCTTGCGCTAGATGATCAGATGTGGGCGTCGCGCGTCCTCACGCTGCGTGATCGCCTTCCGGACGTCCGGCTGGCCCTCGCCGGAGACGTCCTGAGAGAACTACGCATCATCAAGTCCGCCGAGGAGATCGACTTCTTGCGGGTAGCGGGCGCAACCATCGATCGCGTGCACGACCGGATGCACGAGTGGCTCAAACCAGGACGCAGCGAACTCGACGTCGGTGCGGACATCGCGCGCGCCATCCTCGATGAAGGACATACGTCGGTCGACTTCGTGATCGTAGGGTCCGGGCCCAACGGTGCCTCGCCCCATCATGACGTCTCCGACCGCATCATCGAAGCGGGCAAACCGGTCGTGATCGACATCGGTGGCACGACGCGCGATGGTTACTGCTCCGACTCGACCCGCAACTACATCGTCGGGGACCAGGTCCCCGAGGCATACGAACGGGCCTACGAGGCGCTCCTTGCCGCCCAGAAGGCCCAGTGCGTGTTCGCCGGGCCCGGAGTGTCAGCGGAGGCCGTCGATCGCGTAGGGCGCCAGATCCTCGATGAGCACGGCTACGCCGATCTGTTCATCCATCGCACCGGTCATGGCATCGGTCAGGAGACGCACGAACACCCCTACATCGTCGAGGGGAACACGCAGGTTCTGCGCGAAGGCATGGCGTTCTCGATCGAGCCGGGCGTCTACTTCGAGGGTCAGTTTGGCGCTCGCATCGAGGACATTGTGGTCTGCACCGAGGACGGGATCGAACGGCTCAACCACACCTCACGCGCCCTGCGTCATCTCTGACGGTCAACGCGACGGCGTGTCGCGAGCAACACGCCGCGATCGCCGGAAGATGATCAAAATTACTCCGCCCTGCGTACCCGCCGCTGACCTGCACAAACGTGACATCACCGCAGGTCAGGGCATGGTTGACACGGTTTCGGGTTGAACGGCACGCTACTGATGTTCACCACCACTGCAATGGTTGAGGGCAGACGTCCACTGTGACCGCGACGACAGATTTCGGAACCAAAATCATGTCGGGATGGTTCGAAGCTTCACGTCTACAAACCTGTCCTCGGTGAATCACGTCAGGGGCCCTGGCGCCCAGTAGACAACGTCTGCTGGCGCATATCCAGTGCGTGGGCAGCCGGTCCGAAGGGTGCCGGGCTCTTGACTTTAGGTACACCAGTAGCGTGGCCTCGTGAAGATGGCGCATCCACGTGTGACGGCGCTTGCCCTGGTAGCCGTCGCGGGCGTCACGACGTCGCTCGGATACGCCCCCGTCGAGCAGCCCCTCTTCACGCTTCTCGGCGTGGCGCTCTACATCGTTGTCTGCGCGTCGACCCTGGTGGCCTCGTCATCGCGTCGATTCATGCTTCTCGTCGGCGTGCTGTACGCCGTCAGTTTCATGGCTCCGCTCATCTGGTGGATGAATGCGGTGAGCCACGGAGCGTATGCCACGCTCGTCTTCGCCGAGGTGGTGCTGATGGCGCCGCTAGCGCTGTCACTTCGCTGGGCGTCGAGGCGACGACTGTGGCCGCTGTGGGGGAGCGCGGTCTGGGTGACCTTCGAAGCCTTGCGCTCGTCATTTCCCTTTAGTGGTTTCCCTTGGGGCAGGCTGGCTCACGCGACAGTCGACACGCCCTTCGCCGCCTTCACGCGCTACATCGGCCCGGCTGCAACGTCGGCCGTCGTCTTTCTAGCCGCGGCCTGCGTCGCCTCGCTCGTGCTGCACCGAACACGTCGCGCGATCGCGATCAGCATCGCGGCGTTCGTCGCACTCGCGAGCGTCGGTGCCTTGCTTCCCACGGGGCTGGCTTCTCCTGCCGGTACGCGCGAGGTGGCCTTGATCCAAGGGGACGTGCCCGGGCCGGCCGGCACGTGGCCGCGCGGGGAGATTTTCCGGATGCACCTGCAGGCGACCGCGCGCCTAGCAGCCGACATCCAGGCCGGCATCAGGCCCCAGCCCGACTTCGTCATCTGGCCGGAGAATGGCATGGATATCGATCCGCACGCCGATCCGGCAGCAGCGGCCGCACTCACCCAGATGGTGAAGGACGTGGGTGCGCCCATCCTGGTTGGCGGCATCCTCGACGGACCCACTCCGACAACGGCCTATAACGCGGGTTTCGTCTGGACGGAGCAAGGGGAGGAAGATCGCTACATCAAGCGCAACCTCGTGCCGTACGGCGAGTACGTGCCCTTCATGCAGGTCATCGGAAACCTCGTGCCGCAGTTTGATCGGGAGATCCCGCGCGACATGCTGCCGGGAGACCAGCCAGGTGACCTTGCCATCGCTGGCATCACTTTGGGCGATGCGATTTGCTGGGATGTGGCCTATGACAGCGCGATCCGCGACGTGATCAACAACGGCGCCCAGATCCTCACCGTGCAGACCAGCAACGCGTCCTTCACCGGCACGAGCCAGCCGGACCAGCAGTGGCAGATCTCGCGACTACGAGCCATCGAGACGGGCCGCTACATCCTCGTACCCTCTACCAACGGCATCAGCGGGATCGCCGACGCGCACGGAAAGACGCTCGTCAAGGCGCCGATTCACCAGCCGGCGATCATCTCGATGAAAGTCTCACTTGCTGACGGGACCACCCTGGGCGTACGCATCGGCAAGTGGCTTGAATGGCTCCTGATCGCAGCAACGGCCGCTGCGATGGCAGCGACCGTTGTGCACAAACGTCAGATAAAGCGCTCGCAGCGTTAAGCCGACTTCTTGGCCTTGCCGCGGCGGTGCAAGTGCACCGGGCCGATCTCGCCGGCGCGTAAGAGCTCAAGACGCTCGGTAAGGATCTCTTCGAGCTCGTCGACCGAACGGCGTTCGAGCAACATGTCCCAGTGGCTGCGGACCGGCTTCTCAGCCTTCTTCTCGACGGCTTCGCCGTTGACCAACCTACCGACCTGACCGGTACGAGGATCTTCCCACTCGCCCGGAATATCGGCTTCGTCAGCCATCACGACGACAAAGTGACGTCCGTTTTCGGTGACGTACTCAATTTCTTGACGGGGGGCCATTTCGACGCCGCGCTCGTCCTCGAAACTCTGAGTCCCCAGTCGTGCGCCTCGCAGTGAACGTTCTGCCATGGTGCCTTCCCCTCTCTCAATGCTTCTCTCTTTGTCCAACGTACGGGAGCGACGTGAGATTCCCCTGAGAAGACACTAAATGACCGCTGGAACTCTGTTGCCGGCCTGCTCGATGCCCTCGCGGACCCTCAGCCGGGACAGGATCAACAGGCCGAGGACGAAGAACACGACGAGGGCCAAGATCGCCGGCCGGTATGAGTCGGTGAGCTGATAAGTCACCCCGAACAGGAGCAGCCCCAGCCAGCTCGTGCCGCGTTCGGTGGCTTGGTAGAGGCTGAAGTACTCGGCCTCGCGTCCCCGCGGGATGAGCTGGGAGTAGAAGGATCGTGAAAGCGCTTGGGTGCCACCCAAGACGAGTCCGATGCCTGCGGCGAGCAGCAGGAACAGGGCTAATTTGTGCGCGGGCAGCGCGAAGCCGCACACGACGACCACCATCCAGATGAGCAGGGTGATGCTGATCGTCTTCTTGGTGCCGACTCGCTGAGCAACTCTGCCGAAGAACAGCGCGCCGGCAACTCCCACGAACTGCACGACCAGGAAAGCGACGAGGACGGTGCTGGTCTCGAAGCCCAGCTCTTTGTCGCCAAAGATCGAGGCCGCATAGATGACGGTCTGAACCGCGTCGTTGTAGATCAGGTACGCGACCAGGAAGGTGAGGGTCTGCGGATAGTTCTTGAGGTCCTTGAGCGTGGCCCACAACTGACCGAAGCTGCGTTGGAGCAAGGTGTCGCCAGACGTGGCGACCAAGTTCGTCGGCGCGTGCGCCCGCAAGCCCCGAAACGGGATGATGGTGAACACCGCCCACCACACACCCGCCGTCACCAGACAGATGCGGACGGCCATGGCTGTCGAGAGGCCGAGGTCCTCGTTGAAGCTCAGGAGCAGGAAGTTGGCCGCGAGCAGCAGGCCACCTCCGAGGTAGCCAAGGGCCCATCCGCGCGAAGAGATCTTGTCACGCTCATCGGGCGTGGATATGTCGATGAGGATCGCGTCGTAGATGACGAGCGACGACGCGAGCGCCAGGTTGGCCACCAGGAGCAAGAAGGCACCAAGCTGCCAGTTGTCGCCAGCGACGAAGAACATCGATGCGGCCGTCGCCGAGCCAATCCAGGCGAAGATGGACATCAGCTTGCGTTTGTCGGCGACGCGGTCGGCCATGGCCCCCACGATGGGCAGGACGATCGCGGAGATGACGGTGATGATCGGCACGAGGTAGAACACCAGCGAGCCCGGCGAGATCCCGATGCCGAGGACGTCAAGATTGGCATCGCACGAGCGGTCGTCATCACCGACAAAGCCACACGCAGCCTTCTCGGCAACGCTCGTCAGATAGGGGCTGAACAGCACGGCTGCCGTTGTCGTGACGTAGGCCGAGTTGGCCCAGTCGTAGTAGTACCAAGCCCGCTGCTCCTTGGTGACGGGGCGAGCGGCCATATCGCTCATGCAGCGTCTTTCCACTGACCCCGGCTGACGAGAAGCTCCTTGAGGATGTCGATCCGGTCGGTCACGATGCCGTCGACGCCGAGGTCGAGGAGATGGCTCATCTCTTCGCGATCGTCGATCGTCCAGACGTGAACCTGGATGCCGAGTTCGTGGGCCCGGCGAATGAACGTGGGGGTCACGATCGTGATGCCGTGACGACGATGGGGGACTTGGAACGCCACGACGCCGTGCTTGCGCGCGATGGAGCGAATCCACCGGACAGGGCTCACTTTGACCAGGGCGATCTCGACGGGGGAGGCGGAAGTCGCTGCCCACGACGCCATCAGGCGGGCACGGCGCAGTCGCGCATACTCAAACGACGCAAAACAGACCCGCCCTTGAGCATGATGATCGGCTACGACCTGGACGGTGGGTTTCACGGCTTTCGCTGACTTGAAGTCGATGTTGAAACGTGCCTCTGGGAATGCTTGCAGCACATCTGCGAGGCGAGGAATGGGCTCCGACCCGGCAACGAGGACCTGATCGATCTCTTCTGACGTCAGGGTCTCGATGCCGCCGGCGTGGCCGGTCAGCCGCGCGAGATCGTGGTCATGGAAGGCGTAGACCACGCCATCGGATGACACATAGACATCGGTCTCGAGATAGCGATAGCCCAGGTCGAGAGCGTTGCGGAAGGCCGCGATCGTGTTCTCGATACCCGCATTGGGCGCATACTTCGCACCGCCGCGATGAGCGAGCGCGAGGGGAACGTCGGCCCCGAGGTACGGGTGCGCCGCAACCACACTTTCCATCACGTGACTCACCGTATGCCCTCGACGTGTCAGCCGAGGCGGTCGGCGATCAGATGTCGCGAAATGTCTCGATGCGGGCGCCGAGCGCGTTGAGCCGCTCCGCCAGATCCTCGTAGCCACGGTGGATCACGTAGACGTTGCGCAGCACCGAGGTGCCCTTGGCTGCGAGCATCGCGAGCAAGATCACGACAGCGGGGCGGAGCGCCGGGGGGCAGACGATCTCGGTGCCACTCCAGTGCGTCGGGCCCTCGATCAGCACGCGGTGCGGGTCGAGGAGCTTGACCTGAGCGCCCAGCTTGTTGAGCTCGGTGAGGTAGATCGCACGGTTCTCATAGACCCAGTCGTGCAGCAGTGTCGAACCCGTCGCGGTCGCGGCGATGACCGCGAAGAATGGCAAGTTGTCGATGTTGAGTCCGGGGAAGGGCATCGGGTGGATCTTGTCGATGGGCGCACGAAGCTCGGAGGGCTTCGTCGTGATGTCGACCAGGCGTGTATGACCGTTCTCGGCAGGGTATTCGTCGGTGCGGTCGTAGTTGAAGCCCATCTCCTCGAGCAGGGCTAGCTCGATCTCCATGAACTCGATCGGCACTCGCCGCACCGTGATGCTGGACTGGGTCACGATCGCGGCCGCGATGAGGCTCATCGCCTCGATGGGGTCCTCGCTCGGTGCATACTCGACATCGCGGTTGATGTGCTCGACGCCCGTGACGCGCAAGGTCGTCGTGCCAATGCCTTCGATCGTCACGCCGAGCTTCTCGAGGAAGAAGCACAGGTCTTGAACCATGTAGTTGGGGCTGGCGTTGCGGATCACCGTGGTGCCCTTGTAGCGCGCGGCGGCAAGAAGGGCGGTCTCGGTGACGGTGTCGCCGCGCTCGGTGAGCACGATGGGGCGCTCGGGACCGGCTCCCGCAGAGGCCTTGGCGTGATAGCTGCCTTCGGTGGCGACGACCTTGAGCCCGAATGGGCGAAGAGCGATCATGTGCGGCTCAACCGTGCGTGTGCCGAGGTCGCAGCCGCCCGCATACGGGAGCTCGAACTCGTCGACACGATGCATCAGCGGACCGAGGAACATGATGATGCTGCGAGTGCGCCGCGCGGCATCGGCATCCATGGCAGCCAGGTCGAGCTTGGCTGGGACGACAAGCTCAAGATCGTTGTCGGCGTTGAGCCAGCGATAGACGACGCCGATGGAGGCGAGGACCTCCAACAGGCGGTTGACTTCCTCGATCCGGGCGACTTTGCGCAGGATCGTGGTGCCTTCGTTGAGGAGGCTCGCGCACAGCAGCGCGACGCCAGCGTTCTTGCTGGACTTCACGTCGATCGCACCATGCAGCTTGAGGCCGCCTTCGACACGAAGGTGGCTGGGGCCGGTCGACGGGCCCACACTCACGAGCTCGGAGTCCAGTGCCGCGCCAATGCGGGCCAGCATGTCGATCGTCAGGTTCTGCAGCCCTTTTTCGATCCTGTTGACCGCACTCTGGCTGGTGTTGAGGTCACGGGCCAGCTGCGCTTGGGTCTTGCCACTGTCTTCGCGGGCGTCTCGTATGAGCTGGCCGATGCGTTGACGGTAGTCCTCTTGTTGACTCATGAATTCAACCGTATCTCACATGTGAGATAAATGCACGCTGCCTAAAAAGGGAGTGTCAGCGAGCCATCCTGGGGGAGGAGAACCGTGTTTTCGACATCTCCGAACTCCTCAATTCGGAGCCAATAGCCCCAGTAGGCGGCCTCGGCGATCGTGCAGTCATGGATCGGGAAAACCGTGGTGGGGGATACTGCGCGAACAAACTCCACCGTCTCGGAGATCTTCGCCCAGGGGGCGCTGAGCGGCACCGCCAGGACGTCGACGCCGTCAGGCACGTACTCGTACGAGTCTCCCGGATGGAACAGGGTGGGCGCGCCTGGAGCCTTGATGAGGAGACCGATGTTGCCGATGCCAGCCATCTCCGGGTAGATCACGGCGTGGCGTCCTCCCACACCGGTCAGGTCCACTCCGCCTACGGTCGTGGTCTCGTCGACCGCCGTGGCCTTCCAGTCACCGCCCAACGCGAGCAACTGCTCGCGGATCTCGGGCTCCGCAAGAAGGACCGCGCCCGGGTTGGCGGCGAGCAACGCGGGCAGGCGCGTTAAGTCGGCGTGGTCTCCGTGCTGATGCGTCACGGCAATGACGTCGATGTCGGTGAGTGCGAATACCTCGGGGAGCGAGAAGCCGCCCGGATCGATCACGATGCGTGTGTCGGCAACTTCGACGAGCAGGGCGGCATGTCCGAATCGGGTGATCTTCATACGACCATCATGGCAAACGCTCGAATCAGTCTGAGTACCATCGTCACGTGCGCCTGAGAGGACAGCGATGAGCGACAGAGAAGTGCTGACCTGGGACCTCTACGGAAGGGCTGCGAGGGAACTCGCGCAGGCGGTTGTGGACAGCGGATTCGTCCCCGACATCGTGCTGGGCATTGCGCGGGGCGGACTGATCCCTGCGGGGTCACTCGCCTACGCCCTCGACTGCAAGAACTTGTTCACGATGAATGTGGAGTTCTACACCGGAGTGGGCGCGACACTCGACGTGCCCGTCATGCTGCCGCCATTCCTCGATGCGAGTGAGCTCGACAACGCGCAGGTCCTGATCGTCGACGACGTCGCTGACAGCGGCAAGACGCTCGAGATGGTGTATTCGTTCTGCCGAGGACATGTCGCGGACTCGCGCACTGCTGTTCTCTACGAGAAGCCGCGATCGATCATCAAGGCCGACTTCACGTGGCGTGTGACTGACAAGTGGATCAATTTCCCATGGTCGACCGAGCCACCGGTCACGCCTGCACGTCCAACAGAGGAGAAACATGTTCGGTAAGAATTGGCAGCCCGGCACCGGCAAGGTTCTCGACTCACGAGTCAAGAAGGTTTCCGTAACCGAACACGGCAACGCGATCACTCGAGAATTCGTTGTAGAAGTGAAGCCTTCGGAAGGAGCGGTCTTCCGTGCCGAGGTCCCTGAAGGTAGGTATGCAGATTTTTGGCATCCAAAGATCGGTCAAAGCGTCAAAGTCGAGATCGACCCGAAGAGCGGCAAGGTGCGTTTCGACAAGAGCGATCTAGGGTTGAGCTTCAAGGAGCACCAACGCAAAGCTGCCGGGGCCTTCGATGCCACGCTGCGTGGCGACGACGCCTGAACTCGCGCCCGATCTCAGGATCCGCGCGCGAGTCCGTGCGAGAACGCATACTCGACCTGGCTTGCCCTGCGTTCGCTCTTCGATGAGCACCTGCACGCACGTGTGACCGTGCCGTTGCTGAGACCGAACCCACGGATGGGTTGAGTATCACCTGGTGAAGGCCTGCCAGCGACCGCCGTCGCCAGCTCTGTCTCGAAGACTCCATGTGTCTTCATACGGTGGTGTCGTCGGCACAAGGGGCCAAGGTTGGAGGCACTCGTTGGCCCTCGTGGGTGGGGGACGTCGTGGTCCATGTCGGACTCCGACGCAGGCCTGGAACAGGTGGGGAAATTGCACACACCGTCACGAATCTCGAGTGCGGTGCGGAGCTTGCGCGAGGGATAGCGCCCAGTTTCGGTGATGTCGAGGATGTGGCCAAGCGGATCGGTAAAGATGCGATAGAACAGCGTGTTGGGCTCCGCGGCGAGCTCGCGAACCACCTCTGCCGAGAGCGCGAACTGCCCGTCGAGCGACTCACCAGGAGCATCACTGAGCCCTGCCAAGGACAAGACTGGCACCGTGACACCGATGACCGCGCTTGCGTGGCTGATGGTTGCGAGCCCATCGGTGTCCGTGCGTCCTAGCAGCAGGTCTGCACACACGTCTGATCGCCGCTGATCGAGGGTGCGCGGATCATCTGCTCCGGGCTGTTTGGCGAGCCGTGTGAGCGCCGCATCGATCCGCGCCGCGTCAGGTGTCGAGACAAGCGCGTGGATCCAGGCAACGCCATCGGGATCATGCACCACGGTGACCCGACGGTCAGCCATAGCCTGCTTGCGGCGGGCATCCGTGGCGTCAGGCTCAGCACGCGCGACAAATTTCACCAGCCACGACTTCAACTGGGCCGGCGTGCCCACTCGCGCGCGCTCGACGACGCGCGCATCAAGGCGAATCACCGAAGACTGATCCGTGAGCTTGGCGACGTGATCGGCGATGATGCTCGCTCGATAGCTGTCGATCTCGCCACGCTGCCACGCCATCCACGTCTGCGGCAAGAGCTCACGAAGACGGCGATGCTGAGCCATGCGATTCTGCACTGCACGTGCCGTAAAGCCCAGCACCAAGCCCATCTCGTCAGCAGCGAATGAGACCTCGAGTGCCGCGACTCGCTTGTCGTCATTCAGGCTCGCCTGTCGGGTGCAATGCTCATCGAACGCCAGCATTTCGGACGCTATCTCAGCTCGATGCGCGCTCGCTTGGCGTCGAGGCGGGCGATGCGCTTCAGCATCTTCTTGCCCAAGGTTCCGGCGCGCTGGGAGGTCATACGTCGAACGTACGGGGGACCACTGACAGTCTGTTTTGGACACGTACCGGGCCCCTCTAAGAGGTACTGAACAGGGGTGTCGTGTAATTTGGCTCACACAGGCAAAAACATAGAAGAGGTGCACCTTGAAGGTTTTGATTTCAGGCGCTGGCATCGGAGGCCTAGCCGCTGCTCTCAGACTCCGGGACCTAGGTCACGACGTGACGGTGCTCGAGAAGACTCCCGAGCCCAAAGACATCGGCGGCGGCATTCTCGTGCCGCCCAACTCGATGCGCATCCTTCAGACGCTCGGACTCTCGCAGGCGATCGAGTCCGTGGGCTGGCTGCCGCAGTCGCGTCAAGTGATCCGCTGGAAGGACGCCAGCCTCATCGCCGAGGCTCCCCTGGGCGACGGCGTACGCGAGCAGTACGGCGCA
>JAOPXA010000098.1 GCA_025965395.1 Nocardioidaceae bacterium
GGTCGACCCACTCCGAGCCGGTCGCGTGGGGACGAAACTCGCCCTCGACGAGGCGACCGTTGGCCGCCAAGCGGCGCAGGCCGTCGGCGACGATCGCGGGTCCGAGCCCGAATGCGGATGCAGGCTCCGCGGTGGTGAAGGGGCCATGGGTGCGCGCGAAACGGGCGAGCAGATCGCCCAAGGGATCGACGGTGGCCGCGAGAAACGCCTCGGGAATGCCGAAGGGAAGAGGCACCCCCAGTGCATCACGGAGCTTGGCGGCATCCTCGATCGCGACCCATCGTTGCTGGCCCGCCAGTGAAACCATGAGGGCTCGCCGGGACGCGACGAGCTCGTCGAGCCAACCTAGGGCGTCCGCAGGATCATTGGTCTCGGCGCGATCGACCACCTCGGAGACGGTGAGCGGGCCAAGAAGACGCAAGAGATCGGCCACGCCTTCGACGTCCCGCGCACGGCGATCGTCAGTGAGCCGTTGGAGCTCCTGCTCGGTGCGCGCCATGACGTCGGGATCGAGGAGCTCGCGCAGCTCGACGCGGCCGAGGAGCTCCGACAGAAGCGTCGAGTCGAGCGCGAGGGCCGAGGCGCGGCGCTCCGCGAGGGGAGTGTCTCCCTCATACAGGAACGCGGCGACGTAGCCGAACAGCATGCTTTGGGCGAAAGGCGATGCGCGCTCGGTCTGCACCTCGACGATCGTGACCTCGCGACTGGCGATGCGTCGGGTAAGCGTGTCGAGCGCGGGCAGGTCGTAGACGTCTTGCAGGCATTCGCGAGCCGTCTCGAGCAGGATCGGAAACGTCGTGTACTTGCGTGCGACGTCGAGCAGTTGCGCCGAACGTTGGCGCTGCTGCCAGAGGGGCGCCCTCTTGCCGGGGTTGCGACGGGGGAGCAGCAGCGCTCGGGCAGCGCACTCGCGGAATCTCGACGCAAAGAGCGCGGATCCGCCCACCTCGTCGGTCACGATCCGGTCGAGCTCGTCGGCTTCGAACAGGAACAGCTCGGCACTAGGCGGCTCTGCCTCGGTGTCGGGGATGCGGGCCACGATGCCGTCATCGCTGGCGACCACCGAGCCGTCGATGCCATAGCGCTCGGTGACGCGTGCCGCCACAGCGAGTGCCCAAGGCGCATGCACGCGCCGACCGTAGGGAGAGTGCAGCACGAGGCGCCAGTCACCGAGCTCGTCGCGGAATCGCTCGAGGACGAGCGTGCGGTCGTGGGGTAGGTGGCGGGTGGCGAGTTGTTGCTCGGCGAGGAACGCCATCAGGTTGTTGGTAGCGCGCTCGTCCAGACCGGCAGCTTCGCCGCGGGTGCGAGCCTCGCTGGTCGGCAGCGCGCCCATCGTGCGGACGAAGGCGCCAATGGCCTCGCCGAGCTCTGCGGGTCGGCCCTGTGCGTCGCCCTTCCAAAACGGAAGCCGGCCCGGCTGCCCGTATGCGGGGGTGACGATGACGCGGTCGTGGGTGATCTCCTGAATCCGCCAGCTCGTGGCGCCGAGGGCGAACACGTCGTTGATGCGGGACTCGTAGACCATCTCTTCGTCGAGCTCGCCCACCCGGCGACTGCCGCCCGCCTGGTCGGACTCGGCGGGTAGCGTGACCGTAAACATGCCCCGATCAGGGATCGTGCCACCGCTCGTCACGGCGAGCCGTTGTGCGCCGGGACGACCGGTGAGTGTGCCGGCATCGCGGTCCCAGACCAAGCGCGGGCGCAGCTCGGCGAACTCATCGGAGGGATAGCGCCCGGCGAGTAGGTCGAGCGTGGCCTCATAGGCCGATCTGGGCAAAGTGGCGTAGGGGGCGCTGCGGCGCACGGTCTCGAACCACGCCTCGACGTCCAGTGGCTCGAGCGCCGCTGACGCGATGGTCTGCTGGGCCAGGATGTCGAGTGGATTGCTCGGCACGCTGAGGCGCTCGATGAGTCCGTCGCGCATACGTTCGGCGGTGACCGCAGAACCAATCAGATCTTGACGCGTCTTGGGGTAGATCACGCCGCGTGAGACTTCACCCACCTGGTGTCCGGCTCGGCCGATGCGCTGAAGGCCACTGGCGACCGACGGGGGAGTCGATACCTGGACCACGAGGTCGACGAGGCCCATGTCGATGCCGAGCTCGAGGCTCGATGTGGCGACGACGCACCGCAGGCGCCCGGTCTTGAGGTCGTCCTCGATCAGTGCGCGCTGTTCCTTGCTGACCGAGCCGTGGTGAGCCCGGGCCAGCGTGGGTGGAGCGCCGTCAGACGCGGCGCTTCCGCCCATCATCTGCGCGGGCGAACGCATGGGAGCGGTGGCGCGCTCGCCGTCACCGTCTGCCGCGCCGAACTTCTCCTCATACAACTCATTGAGGCGCGCGGTGAGACGCTCGGCGAGGCCGCGTGAGTTGGCAAAGACGATGGTCGAGCGTTGGGTCAGGACCTGGGCCAGGATGTCTTCTTCGACGTGTGGCCAGATGCTGCCTTGGGTCGGGGTGTCGCCGTCTATCGCTCGCGCCGCGCTGCCCTCTTGAGATGTTGTCGCCGGCAGTTGGGTCATGTCGTCGACCGGCACGACGACTTTGATCTCCAAGACCTTGGTCGAAGGTGGGGCGACGATGCGCACGGGCGCCCGCCCACCGAGGAACCGCGCAACCTCTTCGTGTGGTCGCACCGTGGCGCTCAGCCCGATGCGTTGAGCGGGCTGCTCCAGCAGGTCGTCGAGCCGCTCCATCGACAGGGCGAGATGCGCCCCGCGCTTTGTGCCTGCAACGGCGTGGATCTCGTCGATGATGACGGTGTCGATCGTGCGCAACGTCTCGCGGGCGGCCGAGGTCAGCATCAGATAGAGCGACTCGGGAGTCGTGATCAAGATGTCGGGTGGTTTGGTGACCAACAAGCGTCGCTCGCGCTGTGGCGTGTCGCCCGAACGGACTCCGACGGTGACGGCGCGGGGGGCGTCGCCAAGCCGGATCGATGCCTGCGTGATCCCCACCAGCGGCGACCGAAGGTTGCGCTCGACATCGACAGCGAGTGCTTTCAGTGGCGAGATGTAGAGGACGCGCGTGCCACGTGGCTGGTCGTCAGGGAGCGCCATGAGCCTGTCGATGCTGGACAAGAAGGCGGCGAGCGTCTTGCCGGATCCGGTCGGCGCGACGACGAGGAGGTGCTCGCCTTTGGCGATGCCATCCCACGCTCCGACCTGGGCCGGGGTCGCATGGGCGAACGAGCCCTCGAACCACGCGCGCGTGGCTGGCGCGAAGCCCTCGAGGGCTCCGCCGTCCGCGCGCGTTTCGTTCATCGCTCCATCTTGTCAGGCAAGGCCGACAACTTCAGATCTCAGTTGCGTCGTACGTGAGCAAGCCCGGGTTGTCGGCTCGCCCGACACGGCGCGTTGGTCTGATGAGGAGCGCATATGAGGCATGCTGGCTACATGAAATTGCGCCTATTTACGACACTGACCGCTGCCCTTTTGCTGGTTGCGGCGTGCGGGGGTTCTTCCGATGACAAGACCGAGACCAAGCCCGAAGTCACAGCGGCAACTACTACTCCCGCTCCACCGGTAATCGTGACCTCGCCCCTCACCGGGCTCGAGATGCCCGATGGTCGCCCGACCCATCCCGTGTATGTCGCCAAGGTCGACAACACCGGTCCGGCCGCCCCCCAGATCGGCCTCGACAAGGCTGATGTCGTCGTGCAGGAACTCGTCGAGGGTGGGGTTACGCGCCTGGCAGTGTTGTTCTACTCGAACACGCCCACCAAGGTCGGCCACATTCGTTCGATGCGCGCCACGGACATCGGGATCGCCAAGCCCGTCAAGGCACAGATCATTGCGTCCGGCGGTGCGAGGCCCACGATTCGCCGCGTTGCCAGAGCTAACGTCACGGTCCATCTCGAGGATGCGCAGTCGCCCGGATTCAGCGGAGACGTGGGCAGCCGTCCGTACAACAGGCTCATCAACATCCAGAAGCTTGCCGATCTCTCGAAGCCGGTGGTGATCACGCGCAACTACTTCACGTTCGGCAAGGGCATCGACGGCATCGTAGGCAAGACGCTGGCCACGACAGCTACCGGTGCCACGCAGGCTGCACCCGTCAAGCTGTCCAAGACCGTCTCGACCGCCAAGACACGATTCTCAGGCGGATCGGTGACGACCTGGGGGCTCAAGGACGGCAAGTGGAAACGTACGAGTGGTCCGCGGCAGTCGAGCACCGGCTTCCTCGCCGACACGATGATCGTCATCCAGGCGAAGGTCCAAGCGGCTGGCTACAACGACGTGGCTGGCAACCCAGTTCCCGAGACCATCCTCCAAGGCACGGGCAAAGCTGTCATCTTCCAGGGCTCCGAGGCACTCAAGGTGATCTGGACCAAGGACAAGCTGAACTCCACCCTCTCGTTCAAGACCGCTGACGGGCAGGCAATTGGCATCAAGCCGGGCAAGACCTGGATCGAGCTCATCCCCGACCGGGGCGGCAAGCTGACCTTCTAACGCCCCGCCTCCGCTGGGGGAACCAATATGGCTGGCTTTTCGATGAAAAGGCGACCACATTGGTTCCCCCAGCGGAGGGGGAGGTGGGGCATCATAGGGGCATGGACACTGTGCGCGGTCATCTCCTCGTGGCGACTCCCGCCATCGCCTCGGGGCATTTTTGGCGCACGGTGGTGCTCGTGCTCGACCACGACGATGACGGCGCGCTCGGCGTCATCATCAATCGGCCGCTCGACTCCGACGTCGACGATGTGCTGCCCGAATGGGCCGACGTGGTCGATGCGCCCGTATGTCTCTTCGATGGTGGTCCGGTGGCGATGGACTCCGCGCTCGCTGTCGGTGTGCTGCGTGGCACGGAAGAGCCGCTCGGTTGGCGCCCCATGTGCGGTCGCATCGGTCTCGTTGACCTCGACGTGCCGGTGCCAACGATCTCGAGCGCGCTCGCAGGGCTCCGCCTCTTCGCCGGGTATGCGGGGTGGTCCCCCCAACAGCTCGACGAGGAGATCGACGAAGGGGCGTGGATCGTGGTGCCCGCCGAAGATCGAGACTTGTTCAGCCCCGTTCCCGAGCAGCTCTGGAACACCGTCTTGCGGCGTCAGAGCGGCGACTTGCGCTACTGGGCGACGTATCCCGAGGATCCCTCGCGCAATTAGTTAGGATGCATACGTGGCATTTTTTGGGCGCGGCACTCAGACCGTATTCGACGAACGTACGAAGGTGTCGACCGAGGACGGCGACCACGAGAAGTTCTCGCACTATGTGCCGAAGGACAAGCTGACCGAGGCGATGGTGATGGGCACGCCCGTCGTCGCCCTGTGCGGCAAGGTCTGGACCCCGAGCCGTGACCCCGAGAAATTCCCGGTCTGCCCCGAGTGCAAGGACATCTGGGAGACGATGAAGCCCGGCCAGGGGGACGATTCTTCGGGTGAGTAGTGCCACGCCATTTCTGCGGGCCTGGCAGCGAGAAGCGCTCGAGCTCTATCTCCTCCGTCAACCGCGTGACTTTCTGACCGTCGCCACACCCGGCGCGGGCAAGACGACCTTCGCACTGACGGTCGCAGCCGACCTCCTGCATCGCGGCGTCGTCCAACGCGTCGTCGTGGTCACCCCGACCGACCACCTCAAGACGCAATGGGCGCAAGCCGCCGGACGCCTCGGCATCAACCTCGACCCGCTCGTCGCTGGCAGGGGAGCGCTCTCGGCGGACTTCCAGGGCTTCGCCATCACGTATGCGGGCCTGGCCGCCAACCCGACCGCGCACCGGGTGCGCATCGAGCGCTTTCGCACATTCGTGATCCTCGACGAGGTCCATCACGCGGCCGATGCCTTGAGCTGGGGTGACGCCGTGCTCGAGGCCTGCGAACCCGCCACTCGTCGCCTGGCCCTCACCGGCACTCCTTTCCGTTCTGATGACAACCCGATCCCCTTCGTGACGTACGAGCCGGGTGCCGACGGGGTGAGCCGCAGCGTCGCCGACTACTCGTACGGCTATGGCCCTGCGCTCAAGGACGGCGTCGTGCGGCCGGTGCTCTTCATGGCCTACTCAGGCGAGATGCGCTGGCGAACCCGAGCGGGCGACGAGGTAGCTGCGCGGCTTGGTGAGCCGCTGACCAACGACGCGACCGCCCAGGCGCTCCGCACGGCACTCGATCCCGGTGGTGCCTGGATCCCGGCCGTCCTCACCGCGGCCGATCGGCGGCTGGACGAGGTGCGGCGCGACATTCCCGATGCGGGTGGTCTGGTCATCGCGAGCGATCAAACGTCCGCGCGGGCATACCTCGCCGTCCTCGACCAGATCAGTGGCGAGAAGGCCGCGCTCGTGCTGTCGGATGAATCCGAGGCGAGTAGCCGGATCTCGGCCTTCGCCTCGGGGACGTCCAAGTGGATGGTCGCCGTGCGGATGGTCAGCGAGGGCGTCGACATCCCGCGGCTGGCGGTAGGCGTCTACGCGACGACGACCTCCACGCCGTTGTTCTTTGCTCAGGCGGTCGGTCGGTTCGTGCGGGCGCGTCGCCGAGGCGAGATGGCGTCGGTCTTCCTGCCGAGCGTGCCGCGTCTTCTTGCCCACGCCAGCGACCTGGAGGTCGAGCGTGATCACGTACTCGGGCGTCCGGTCAAGGACGAGGGCGACTTGTTTGCCGCAGAGGCCGAGCTGTTGCAACGCGCCAACGAGGGGGAAGCCGCTAGCGACCCGCTGGGCGATTTCGAGGCACTCGGCAGCGATGCGTCATTCGACCGCGTGCTCTACGATGGCGGCGAGTTCGGACACGAGGGCATCGTGGCCGCTGGCAGCGAGGAAGAGCTCGACTTCATCGGCATACCCGGTCTGCTCGAACCTGATCAGGTGGCCGACCTCCTGCGTCATCAACGCACCAAGAGGGCACGCAACCAGCCCGCCGTAGCCAGGCCGGAGAAGTCCGCGTATGAGCGCCAATCCGAGCTGCGGCGCGAGCTCAACGGCCTCGTTGGCGCGTGGCATCACCGCACTGGGCAACCCCACGGGGTGACGCACAGCCAGCTGCGCAACACGTGCGGCGGCCCGGCTGCGGCCCAAGCGACGTCCGACGACCTGACCAAGCGGATCGACACGTTGCGCGCGTGGGCCTTGCGCTCCTCGGCCAACTAGCGACGTGAAAATCTACTTTTGATAGCGGTTTCGCTATGAAAAGTAGATTTTCACGTCG
>JAOPXA010000112.1 GCA_025965395.1 Nocardioidaceae bacterium
CGATCTGCGGCGGCGGCCTCGTCCGCGGCGCTCAGGGCCGTGGTCAACGCCGATGCCTACGGTCACGGACTGATCCCCATCGCGCGCGCCGCTCGCCAAGCGGGCACCCCGTGGCTTGGCGTTGCGACGATCGACGAGGCAAAGGCGCTGCGGCGCGCAGGCGACCAGGGACACATCTTGTGTTGGTTGGCCGCGCCTGGTGCCGCCTTCGGCGAAGCGATCGATCATGGCATCGAGGTCACCGCATCGAGCGTCGCTCAACTCGCGGAGATCGTTGCCGCTGCTCAGGGCCGCCGCGTGCGCGTGCAACTCAAGGTCGACACCGGCCTGTCGCGCAATGGCGCGGCCGGCGCCGAATGGTCAGCGCTCGTGGAGGCTGCGGTGGTGGCGCAACGGATGCAGTCGATCGATGTCACAGGCATCTGGTCGCACTTCGCCTGCTCCGACGAGCCCGATCATCCGGCAAACGCCGGCCAGCAGCAGGCCTTCGATGCGGCTGTGGCGTTCGCGCGGGCTAGTGGCCTCGAGCCCCGTGTCGTCCACCTTTCCAACTCGGCCGCACTCCTGACGCGGCCCAGCGCGCACTACGACGTGGTGCGGGCGGGCATCGCGACCTACGGCATCAGCCCGGCCCCGGAGGTCGACCGCACGTTCGGACTGAGGCCTGTCATGACCCTTCGCGGGACGTTGGCGTCGGTCAAGCGGGTCCCGGCGGGCACCGGAGTCTCGTACGGTCATACGTTCATCACCGAGCGCGAGACGACGCTTGGACTTGTGCCGCTGGGCTATGGCGAAGGCATCCTGCGCAGTGCTTCTAACGCGGGGCCGGTGCAGGTGGGCGCAACTCGTGCCCGCATCGCCGGTCGGGTCTGCATGGACCAGTTCGTGATCGACCTTGGCGACTCCGCGGCCGTTGTCGGCGACGATGCCGTGCTCTTCGGTCCCGGTGATCGCGGCGAGCCGACCGCTCAGGACTGGGCCGAGGCCGCCGGGACCATCGCCTACGAAGTGGTCACTAGGCTGGGTGGACGGATCGTGCGCACCTACCGAGGAGATCGATGAGTCGGACCGGACAGATTGTCGCCGGTGCAGCGGCCACACTGGCTGCGTCAGTCGCGGGCAAGATCGTCGCCGATCGGTTGCGTGTCCGTCGCCACCTCAGGCGAGGCGAGGACACGCCGTTCGGCTCGTTGCACAGCGACCCGATCTCGCTGGTGGCCTACGACGGCATCCGCCTCAATGCGGAGGTTGACCAAGCACCGAACTCGCGCGTTCCGACCGTGATCTTCGTGCACGGCTGGGTGCTCAACCTCGACGCATGGCACTACCAACGGGCCGCGTTCCGGGGTGAGGTGCGGCTCGTCTTCTACGACCAGCGCTCGCACGGCAAGTCCGACCAGGCCGAGCACAAGCACTGCTCGGTCGAGGACCTCGCCGACGACCTGCTCGTCGTGATCGAGCAGCTCGCGCCGACGGGCAAGATCATCCTTGTTGGCCACTCGATGGGAGGCATGACGATCATGGCGTTCGCCGCGCGCCATGCCGTGGTCTTCGAGTCAAGGGTCGCGGGCGTGGTGCTCTGTGCCACGAGCGCCGGCCAGTTGATGCGCGCGGGCTCGGCGCTGACACGGGTGGGTCCCTTCTTGCGGGCCTCCACGCTGCTCTTCGACGCGGGTCGCTCGCTCAATAGCTACCGGGCGGTCAAGCGGTATGCGATCGGGCGCGGCTCCGAGGAGAAGTACGCCGCGATGACCTACGAGATGATCGCGAAGACGAAGACCCGAACGTTCGTCGACTTCTACCCACTCTTCCTGACGCTCGACCTGTATGGGGCGCTCGCCGACGTCGGGCAGGCGCGCACGACGATCATCGGCGGCACCCGCGACCAGTTGACGCCCGCACGGCACAGCAAGAAGCTCGCCGAGCTGACCGGGGGCGAGCTCATCATGCTTGAGGGCCGTGGGCACATGCTCGTCCTCGAGGATCACGAGACCGTGAGTGAGGCGATCGCCACCATGATCGAAAACACATGAACTCCCTCAACGTCGTCGAGGCGGGTCCCGAGCACGCCGAGCAGGTTGTCAGCGTCATCCACCGTTCGTTTGGAGCGCGACGGGTTCTTGATCCGCCGACGTCGGCGCTCGACGAGACGACCGAGTCTGTCGCCCAGGTCCTTGCTCGCTCCGGCGGACTGCTCGTCGAGCGTCGCGGCAAGCCCGTGGGCGCAATGCTCTTCGACGAGTCGCGGCCCGGGAGCATGGGGTTCACGCGGGTGAGTGTTGATCCCGACGTGCAGAATCGCGGCATCGCCTCGGCCATGGTGGGTGTATCGGAGGACATCGCCGAAGAACGCGGGATGGATGGAATCTGGCTGCATGCCCGCGAAGAGCTGCCCGACATGGTGGAGTTCTGGTCGCACCGCAAGTACATACCGGTGAGCCAGGAAGGCACACTCATCGAGTTCGGCAAGACGCTGTGGCTGGCCCGGGAGCTGCCCGACGTCGCCGCCACGCGAGCCTTCTCCGAGCATCTTGCCGGGCTGCTTCAGGCCGGAGACGTGTTGGTGATGACGGGCGGGTTGGGCGCCGGCAAGACGACGTTCACCCAGGGACTCGGAGACGCACTAGGCGTCCGCGGGCCGATCACGTCGCCGACGTTCGTCATCGCTCGCACGCATCCCTCGCTCGTGGCAGGGCCGCCGCTCGTGCACGTCGACGCATACCGGCTCGGAGCCTCGCTGGAGCTTGACGACATCGACCTCGATGCGACCACGGAGGAGTCCGTCACCGTCGTCGAATGGGGCGAGGGGATGGCCGAGCAACTGAGCGACAACTGGCTCGAGATTCGCCTCGAGCAGCGTCACGCGGTGTCGACTGACCCGCTGGGCACCAAGGTCGAGGGCTCGGGCGACGACACGCGCGTGATCACGGTCAAGCCGCACGGGCCGCGGTGGGTTGGCGTCCCCTTACGGTCGACGCTGCTCGTCTGACGTCCCGTAGGCTGGACGGGTGCTTCTCCTTGCCTTCGATACGGCCACGCCAGCCATTACGGTCGCTGTCCACGACGGCTCGACTGTTATCGGGTCGGCTCAGGCCGAAGGTGCCATGGCGCATGCGGAGCTGCTGACGCCACTGATCCAGGAGGCCGTCCTTGCGGCGGGCGCTCGGATGCAGGACCTTACGGGGGTTGCCGTCGGGGTGGGGCCGGGGCCGTTCACCGGGTTGCGGGTCGGGGTGGTCACCGCCCTGACGTTGGGATCGACTCTCCACATACCCACCTTTGGTGTCTGCACGCTCGACATCATCGCGCAGGACGTCGTGAGTGATGAGCCGTTTGTCGTCGCCACGGACGCGCGCCGCAAAGAGGTCTACTGGGCGCGGTATGACGCCTCTGGGGCGCGGGTTTCTGGCCCTGCGGTCGCGCGACCGGCCGATCTCGCGGTCGAGTGGACCGGGCCTTCGTACGGCCGCGGTGCTCACCTGTATGACGGGATGCTCCGGTTTGCGGGTGGCCCGCTCGATCCCTCGGCGGCTTCGCTGGCTCGTGCGGTGGTTGCCGAGCGCGTCGAGGACTTGCCGTTGGAGCCGCTGTACCTTCGGCGCCCGGATGCGGTGGCACAGGCGTCGACCAAGCGCGCATGACGCTTCGGTTGGCGGTGCCTGGGGATGCTGCTGCGGTGCGGGCCTTGGAGGTCGACGCATTTGGTGGCGATGCCTGGAGCGAGGCGGCAGTCGCGGAGGAGCTGGCTTCGTCGACCCGCGTCTCGTACGTCTGGGTAGATGACGGCGAGCTCCGTGGCTACGCGATCGTCATGGTGGTCGACGAGATTGCCGACCTGCAGCGGATTGCGGTCGCCCCTTCGGCTCGGCGCAGCGGTCTGGGGCGGCGATTGCTGGAGGAGGTCGTCGCTGTGGCGCGGCGAGGTGGCTGCGAGCGGATGTTGCTCGAGGTGCGCGCTGACAATGTCGCGGCTATCGCCCTGTATGCGGCATGTGGGTTTGTCGAGATTCACCGGCGGCGTGGGTACTACCGCGACGGGGTGGATGCCGTGGTGATGCAGCTCGGGCTTGGGATCTCCGCCGGTTGACCTTCCCTTCCGCGCCCGCGGATTGAGCTCGACCTCCCGCGGGTTGAGCCTGTCGAAATCCCTTCCCCCCCCCCACGATTTGGATACCTAAACGCGTATCGAGACGATCGGATACGCGTCTAGGTCTCCACATCGCGGGGGTATGAGGATTCGTTGGAACCGCAGCGAAAATTGTGGGAAAAGTTTGCCGAAAGGTCTTGCCTGGCGGGTCGACCGCCACTACACTTAGAACATACGTTCGAATAATGGATCCGGCGGTACGAGTGGAGGGGTCTGCGGTATGGATGTGATTCAGCATGTGCGTGCC
>JAOPXA010000131.1 GCA_025965395.1 Nocardioidaceae bacterium
TCGACCTCGCCGAGAGCAACGACGTCCACCGCGAGCGCCTCCGTATCAATATGGACGAGCCCTATCGCACGATGCTTGGGCACTTCCGCCACGAGATCGGGCATTACTACTGGGCGCTGCTGGTCAAAGGCGACCTGCTTGTGGAGTTTCGCAACCTCTTCGGCGACGAGCGTGCGAGCTACGCCGCAGCAGTCGACCGGCACTATCAACAAGGTCCTGCCGCCGGATGGGATCGCACGTATGTGAGCAAGTACGCGGCGATGCACCCGTGGGAGGACTTCGCCGAGACGTTCGCGCACTTCCTGCACAACTGCGACACGGTGCAGACGGCGAACGCATACGGATTGTGGCCCACCGTTTTTCCACTGGATTTTCTCGATTTCTCTCGACTCGTGGTCCGCACCTGGATTCCGATGTCCACCGCGTTGAATCAGATCAATCGGAGCATGGGCAAGGACGATCTCTATCCGTTCGTGCTGGCGCCGCCGGTGCTCGACAAACTTCAGTTCGTGGCGAGCCTCGTACCTCAGTGATGAGACACTAGAGGGGTGTCCGAACCGATCAAGTCCCTTCCACTCGTCTTCAAGGAGCCACGCGGCCGCAAGAAGCCGCCCCGTCACCTTGCCGACCTCGATCCCGCAGCACGCCGGGTCGTAGCCGAAGAACTCGGACTCCCAGCCTTCCGCGCCAACCAGCTGTCCAAGCACTATTTCGAACGCCTTGTCGCCGATCCGTCCGAGATGACCGATCTGCCGGCTTCGTTGCGCGAGCGTCTCGTTGCCGAGTTGTTGCCCCCTTTGTTAACCCCGGTGCGCACCCTCGAAGCCGACAAGGGCACCACCCGCAAGACGTTGTGGCGCCTGTTCGACGGGGCTCTCGTCGAGTCGGTGTTGATGCGCTATCCCGATCGTGCCACGATCTGTGTCTCCAGCCAGGCGGGCTGCGGCATGGCGTGCCCGTTCTGCGCAACCGGCCAAGGTGGCCTCGAACGCAACATGACGACGGGCGAGATCATCGAGCAGGTCGTCGATGGAGCGCGCGCCATGGCGCAGGGCAAGATCCCAGGTGGCCCAGGGCGGCTTTCCAACGTCGTCTTCATGGGCATGGGGGAGCCGATGGCCAACTACAAGGCTGTCATCGGCGCCATCAGGCGGATGACGGACCCGACGCCAGATGGTCTAGGTATGTCCGCGCGCGGCATCACGCTCAGCACCGTCGGACTCGTGCCGCGCATCAACCAGCTCGCCACCGAGGGCATACCCGTCACGCTCGCGGTCTCGCTGCACGCCCCCGACGATGAGCTGCGCAACGAGCTCGTGCCGGTCAACTCCCGCTGGAAGGTCCACGAGGTCGTCGAGGCGGCGTGGGAGTATGCGCGCACGACCAAGCGACGTGTCTCGATCGAGTACGCCATGATGAAGGACATCAACGACCAGGCATGGCGCGCGGACCTCTTGGCCGACGTGCTTCAGGCATACGGTGACTGGGGCTGGGTGCACGTCAACCTCATACCGCTCAACCCCACACCAGGATCCAAGTGGACGGCGTCGCGCAAGGAGGACGAACGTGAGTTCGTTCGCAGGCTCGAGGCCAAGGGCATCTCGTGCACCGTGCGTGACACGCGCGGCAGCGACATCGACGGCGCGTGTGGCCAGCTGGCCGCCGCCGAATAACGCTCATCCGTACGCAACGCGACGCTCATCCGTACGAAGTCAGCACCAGCAAAGGACACCATGATCGGCTCGAAGACGCACGGTGCTGTCACCGTGCTCGAACTGCAGCGAGACGAGCGGCGCAACGCTCTCAACACCGCGATGTGCCGGGCGCTGTATGCGGCGGTCGACGAGGCCCTCGATGAGCGAGCCCGGGTGCTCGTGATCACGGGTCAGGGCTCGGCGTTTTGCGCAGGAGCGGACCTTGATGCGGCCTATGACGATGACTTTCTCGGGGCACTCTATGGCATGCTCGGGCACCTGCGTGAGGTCCCTGTGCCCATTGTGGCGGCAGTCAACGGGCCGGCGATCGGCGCTGGCACGCAACTGGCGATGGCTTGCGACTTGAGGGTCGCTGACGAGACGGCGACGTTTGCCGTGCCGACCGCGCGCAACGGTATGGCGGTGGATGCGTGGACCATTCGCACGCTCTCCAAGCTGGCTGGAGAAGGCACAGCGCGCGAGATGATGCTGGCCGCGACCACGCTCGATCGGGACACCGCGCTTGCGGCTGGTCTGGTCGAGCGACGCGGAGGGCTTGATGAGGCGATCGCTTGGGCGACCGAGATTTCCGCGCTGGCGCCCTTGGCGCTGGCGCACAACAAGCTCGTACTGAACAGCACACCGTCCGATGACGACGCGATCGCAGAGAGCTTTGCCAAGGTCTGGGCGAGCAATGATGTGCGCGAAGCGGCCGCTGCGCGGTCAGAAAAACGTCCTCCCGTGTTTAGGGGCGAATGATGGCGGCCATTGCGTATGAGTTGCTCGACGCCCCGGTGATTCACGGTCGCGCTGATGAGATCGCCTTCGAGACCGGACTGACGTACGCCACGTTGTTGGAGCGCGTGGCTGCGCTGGCCGGCGCGTTGCGGAACATCGGGGTAGCGGTCGATGATCGCGTCAGCATCGAGCTCGCGCATCCCCATCGCGTCATCGCCGCGCTTGCTGTCGCTCGGATTGGTGCCGTGCCTGGTGGGGGAGCCGAGATCAGGTTCGTCGACTCCGAGGACGGGCCGGTCATGCATTTTGACGGGCGCGTTCTGGCGTGGGACCTCGTCCTTCGGGCAGGTCGCAATGACCCGGCCGAGGCAATCGCGTCGGACCCACCTGGGCTCGCCGAGATCGTCCGCACCTACCTCCCCTCCTAGCCCCACCGCGAATGGGGTTAGCGGACGCCCCAGGAGTACGTCTGCTTCTCGAGCTTGAGGTACAAGAACGCCTCGGTGCTCACGACTGATTGGATCGCCGAGATCTGATCGGACAGCAGCTCGAGAAGCTCGTCGTCGCTTTCGGCAACGACCTCCGCAAGGATGTCGAACCGGCCCGTAGTGATCACGACGTAGTCGATCTGATCGATCTTGGCGAGCTCCGCCGCGACGTCCTTCGCGCCGGTGGAGACCTTGATCCCGATCATCGCCTGCCGCGAAAACCCCATCTGCAACGGGTCGGTGACCGCAACAATCTGCATGACACCGCCCTCCTGCAACTTCTGGACACGGTGCCGTACGGCAGCCTCCGACAGACCGACTGCCTTGCCGATGGAAGCGTATGAACGACGCCCATCAACTTGCAGCAACGCGATGATCTGCTTGGCCGTGTCGTCGAGGTACACAGCGGTGCGCGAGCTCTTCGTCTTGATGTCGGTCATGCCATCATCCTGCCGTAGTGAGCATTTTCACTGCAATTGTCGCCCCCGATCACGCATCTTAAGGTCGATACAACAAATGAATCCGCAATGAAACAAATTCTTAACAACGAATTCCTTGTTGGATGGCCGGAAATTGCATAGTTTCAACGCTACGGGTGTTCGACGAGGGAGTGGCATGGCTGGGTTGAGTCGCAGGACGCTGATTCGAGGCGCTGGAGGCGTGGCCTTCGTCGCCGGCAGCGCAGCCATTCTTCCCGTTTTCGGCACCCCCGACCGCAAGCAGGACCCCTCCACCCTGATCGCCAAGGACCTCTCGGCCACGAACAAGAAGCTGATCGTCTCCAACTGGCCTGGGTACATCGACGAGGACGACGGCGACTACGTCTCGACTCTCACTGAGTTTCAGAAGCGGACTGGGATAGACGTCTCCTACACCGCCGACGTCAACGACAACGTCGAGTTCTTCGCCAAAGTCGTCAACCAGCTAGGCGCAGGGCAGTCATCCAAGCGCGACATGTTCGTGCTGACCGACTGGATGGCGGCGCGCATGATCCAGATGGGCTGGATCCAGAAGCTCGACGCCGCCAAGGTCCCCAACGTGCACAGCAATCTCATCGACTCACTCGCCAACGTGGGCTGGGACAAGAAGCGTGAGTTCTCGGCGCCCTGGCAGAGCGGCCTCACCGGCATCGCGTACAACAAGTCGAAGGTCAAAGAGGTCAAATCCTTCTCAGAGCTTCTCACCCGCCCCGACCTCAAGGGACGCATCTCGCTCTTGACCGAGATGCGCGACACCATGGGTTTCATGCTCCTCATCAACGGAGCAGATCCGTCCAACTTCACCGATGCCGAGTGGGACAAGGGAATGGAGACGTTGCGCAAGGCGCGCGGCGAGAACCGCATCCGCTCGTTCACCGGCAACGAGTACATCCAGGACCTCTCGGCCGGCAACATCCTCGCCTGCGAAGCGTGGTCAGGTGACGTCGCGGCCGCCGAGGACGAAAACCTCGTCTTCGTGACGCCTGAGGAAGGCCTCATGATCTGGGCCGACAACATGCTCGTGCCCAATCTTGCGGAGCACCAGGCCAACGCCGAGAAGTGGATCGACTACTACTACGAGCCCGAGGTGGCGGCCAAGCTCGCGGCGTA
>JAOPXA010000133.1 GCA_025965395.1 Nocardioidaceae bacterium
CCCGAACGGTCCCTCCTGCGTCTCGACCATGCGGGTCAAGAGCAACGAAAAGCTCACGTTCATCTCGTTCCAGGTCAGCAAGACAAAGGAATGCCTCGGCACTCCGAAGAAGGTCGGCGTCAACGTCAAGACCATCAACACGGGCAAGTTCGGGAAGAAGGCCTATAAGAAGCCCAAGGTCGACTACTACCCGAAGAAGAACACGTTCACCAAGCGCATCAAGCAGAGCTGAGAGGGATTAGGCGGGGCTGTAGCGCGGCTCGGCCGGTGTGACCAGCAAGGTCATGCCAGCCTCGGATGGTGTCCGGTCCGCCTTCCGGTGATTGCACTTGATGCACGCCGCAACCGCGTTTTCCCAGGTCAAGGCCCCGCCCCGGCTACGGGGAAGAATGTGGTCGACCGTCTCGGCATGCCCGCCGCAGTAGCCGCACATGCCGTCGCGGAGCTTGACCGCCGCCTTGGTGCAGAGCCGGGTGCGCTGATGGGCCCACCGCATCACGACATAGCGGACGAGGCGCAACACCTTGGGCACGGGGAAAGGGCCGAAGTGGGCGTCAGAGGCTTCTTCGATCACGGCGACCTCGCGCACCAGCATCTTGATGGCGTGGCGCAAGGAGACTCGCTGCAGGGGCTCGTAGCTCGCGTTGAGGACTAGTACGTACGCATCCGCCATAGGAGCTTCCCCTTTCTGAGGCAAAGCGTAGCCGCAACCTTCTCAAGGTGCATCCAACGGTCACGACGAAACACAAAGGTGACAAAACGTGACTAAGGTGGGGGACGTGAACGACTCACCCCTGTTCGCCGCCTACACGGCCAAGCTCGCGGACAAGACATATGACGAAATGTTCTCCGGTGAAGTGGTTCGCGACAACTACGGCGACGTCCATGCGGCCTTCCAAAAGATGGGCGACGTCGAGGTTCGAGCCCGTGCAGAATCTCTCGCCTCGGCCTACCTCGATCAAGGTGTCACGTTCGGCGTGGCGGGCGAGGAGCGTCCCTTCCCGCTCGACATCGTGCCGCGTCTCATCGAGGCGGATCAGTGGAAGTCTGTCGAGTCGGGCGTCAAGCAACGCGTCAAGGCGCTCGAAGCCTTCCTCGACGACGTCTACGGCGAAGGCAAGGTCTTTGGCGACGGGGTAGTCCCGCGCGAGGTCGTCCTGACATCCGAGCACTATCACCGCGTCGTGGCCGGACTCAAGCCCGCCAACGGGGTGCGCATCCACGTCAGCGGCATTGACCTGATCCGCGATGGCAACGGCGATTTCCGCGTCCTCGAAGACAACGCGCGGGTGCCGTCGGGCGTCTCTTACGTCATGACCAACCGCCGTGCAATGTCGGCAGCGCTCCCCGAGGTTTTCGAGGACCACCGCATCCGCCCCGTCTCCAACTACTCGCGCGAGCTGTTTGCGGCCCTACGCGCCGCTGCCCCGCCAGCCGTTGCCGATCCGACCGTCGTGGTGCTCACGCCAGGTGTCTACAACTCCGCCTACTTCGAGCACACGCTCCTTGCCCGCACCATGGGCGTCGAGCTGGTCGAGGCCCGTGACTTGGTATGCCGTTCGGGCCGCGTCCTCATGCGCACCACCAGCGGGCTGGAGCCCGTGCACGTGATCTACCGGCGCATCGACGACGAGTTCATCGACCCGGTGCAGTTCCGCGCCGACTCGATGCTCGGGGTCCCCGGCCTCATCAATGCGGCCCGTGCGGGCAACGTGACGATCGCCAATGCGGTCGGCAACGGTGTGGCCGACGACAAGCTCCTCTACACGTACGTCCCCGACCTGATCCGCTATTACCTCCGAGAAGAGCCGCTGCTGAAAAACGTCGACACCTGGCGCATGGGCGATGCCGATGCCCGTCAAGAGGTACTCGACCGTCTCGATGAGCTCGTGTTGAAGCCGGTCGACGGCTCCGGCGGCAAGGGCATCGTGATCGGCCCGGCAGCGACCAAGGTCGAGCTCGATGAGCTCCGCGTCAAGATCATCGCTGACCCGCGTGCGTGGATCGCCCAGCCGGTCGTCTCGCTGTCGACCGTCCCGACGCTCGTCGAAGACGGCATTCGGCCACGCCACGTCGACCTGCGACCCTTCGCGGTCAACAACGGTGACGACGTATGGGTGTTGCCCGGCGGCCTCACCCGTGTGGCGCTTCCCGAGGGGGAGCTCATCGTCAACTCGAGTCGCGGCGGCGGATCCAAGGACACATGGGTCATGGCCAGCCTGGCCGAGCCGGTGGCCGAGGAAGAGACGGTGGCGAAGGTGCCGTCGAGCGCCACGGTGGTCGAGGGTGCTCTGCCCGCCAAGGGTCCCGTGCTCCAGGATGAGCCCCAAGAGCAGCAGCAACAGCAACAACAGGCAGGTGGCCCGACATGCTGAGCCGCATCGCTGAGTCGCTCTTCTGGATCGGCCGCTATGTCGAGCGAGCCGACGACACCGCGCGCATCCTGGATGTCCAGACCCAGCTGCTCGTGGAGGACACCAGCATCGACGAGGCGACGTCGTGTGCTCAGCTCTTGTCGGTCATGGGCGTCGAGGACTACGACGAGGATCCCTCGCGTCGTTCGATCCTCAAGCTGCTCGCCTACGACACGGAGTCACCGACCTCGATCGCCAGCTCGATTGGGGCGGCTCGCGAGAGTGCGCGCCGCGCCCGCGAGACGCTGTCGACCGATATGTGGGAGACGATCAACACGGCCTGGCGTGGCCTCCCCGCGACCACCGCGATGCGCCCACCCGACATGTTCCGCTGGGTCCGCACCCGCGCCGCAGTCATCGCCGGCATCGCCGACTCGACCATGTCGCGTGACGAGGGTTGGCACTTCCTCGTCTTGGGTCGCAGCATTGAGCGCGTCGACATGACCGCCCGCCTACTTTCGACCGCCGCGCTCTCCAATGGCCCGAAGGTGGCGTGGCCAACGACGTTGCGCGCCGCCGGCGCATACGAGGCGTTCCTTCGTACATACCGCGGCCTTGAGGCTGACCGCCAGGCCGCAGAGTTCCTGCTGCTCGACCGGTTGTTTCCGCGCTCGATCGTCTCGTCCTTGGCCCGCGCGGAGAAGTCGCTTCAGAACCTCGAGCGATCCGGCCAACGCGCAGGATTCAGCGACGAAGCCCTCCGCCTGCTTGGACGCACGCGCGCCGAGCTCGAGTACCAACCATTGGCCGACATCGTCTTCGACCTCCCGGTCGAGATGGAGCGCGTCCAGCGCAACTGCACGGCGGCGACCGACGCCGTCACCAAGCGCTACTTCTCCCACGGAGATGCGCTCAGCTGGACGGGAGGATCGCGATGAGCATGCACTTGCGCGTCGAGCACCGCACCGGCTACGCCTACGAAGGTGGGGTGGCTGCGTCCTACAACGAGGCGCGCATGACGCCGTTGACGACGCACGAGCAGTACGTTCTGCATACCCGCCTTGACGTCTCGCCCTCACCGTGGACC
>JAOPXA010000143.1 GCA_025965395.1 Nocardioidaceae bacterium
GGTGGCATGACCTCTCGGCCGCCTCCTTCGAGGGCCTTCGCGATGCTCGCAGCGAGGTCGGACACGACGATTCCGGCGACGATCGATGAGGTTTCGGCTTCGACCAGCGCAGCGTTAGGTCCGCTGCCCGGTGTGGTCACCATGGAGCAGCCAGGCCCGCGAGGCGAGATCTCCCAGTCGAAGACCGCGGTATAGAACGCGGTGAGCTTCGCGAGGTCCGGACCAGCGATGTCGAGGTGGCCGACTTCGTCGGGGACGAACTGCGGCATGGCGGCTCCCTATCATTTCGTTTCTAGACGAAATGATAGGGAGCGCTCGTCGCACCCGTCAAGGACGGGTTTGCGGACGAAGAAGCTTAGACTTCGCCGGCTTCCTTCTTCTCGATCTTGTCGACCTGCTCCTTGGCCGCGTCGGCCGCGCTGTCGATCCTGTCGTCGAACTTGCCCTTGGTGGCCTTGCTCGCGAGGTCGGCTGCCTTGTCGATACCGGTGTCGATCTGGTCGGCGTGATCGCCTACGAGATCGCTGGCCTTGTCGGCCGCGTCGGTAGCTTGCTTCTTGAACCGGTCAAAAAAACCCATGAGGATATGCCCTTAGCTGTGGGGACGCTCCTGCGCCCGTATGCGTTCAACATACCTGGCAAACTGCCTCCTATGTCACTGTCCAATTTCGTCGTTGCGGTGATCGGGCCGACGGCTGCGGGCAAGTCCGACCTGGCGGTAGCGATGGCGCACGCGCTCGGCGCGGAGATCATCAACGTCGACTCGATGCAGATCTACCGGGGTATGGACATTGGCACGGCCAAGCTGTCGGTCGCTGAGCGTGAGGGCATACCGCATCACCTGCTCGACATCGTCGACGTCACACGGCCGGCGACGGTGGCCGAGTTCCAGGTATGGGCGCGGGACGCGATCGCTGATTGCCAAGCGCGGGGGGTGCTACCGATTCTGGTCGGGGGATCTGCGCTGTACATCCGCGCGGTACTCGACGTCTTCGACTTCCCGGGGACGGATCCCGTCGTGCGGGAGCGGCTCGAAGGTGAGCTGGAGGCAGTCGGGTCCGAGGCGATGTGGGAACGGCTGCTCGCCGTCGATCCGGGTGCGGCTGGGCAGATCCTGCCGGGCAACGGGCGGCGCATCGTTCGTGCGCTCGAGGTGATCGAGCTGACCGGGGAGGTGTACGGATCGAAGCTGCCGCCGTACGTGTTTGCCTACGACAACGTGGTGGTGATCGGGTTGGCCGTGCCGAGGCCGGAGCTGAACGAGCGGCTCGCGCTGCGCGTCGACCGGATGTGGGAAGCAGGCCTTGTCGATGAGGTGCGTGCGTTGGAGGCTGCTGGGTTGCGCGACGGGCGGACTGCGAGCCGGGCGCTGGGGTATGCGCAGGTGCTCGAATTCCTGGCTGGTGACCTGACGGAGGATGAAGCGCGGGAGGCGACGGTGATCGGGACCCGCAAGTTCGCGCGGCGCCAAGACCGCTGGTTCAAGGTCGACCCGCGGATCAACTGGCTCCCGTACGACTCGCCGACCCTGCTCGCCGACGCCCTCGCCCTCCTCCCTCGCTGATCCGTACGCAAAAGGGCAGTGATCCGTACGCAAAGAGGCGCCCATCCGTACGGAAAAAGGTGCTGATCCGTACGAAACTCGGATGGGCACCTTCAACCTGTGCCGCGTTTCGTACGGATCGACGTCTCCTTGCGTACGGATGAGCGATGATTTTCGTACGGATGGGCGGGGGTGGGGGAGCGGCGTAGACTGGGGTATATGACTTTTCCATGGCTCAAGGGGCACGGCACCGAGAACGACTTCGTGCTGCTCCCAGACCATGACGGCAAGCTGCACGGCAACCTTGACGCGGCATTCGTCGCCGATCTCTGCGACCGCCGCCGCGGCATCGGCGCCGACGGCGTCATGCGCGTGATCCGCAGCGAGGCGCTCGGCATCGACACCGACGCGGAGTGGTTCATGGACTACCGCAATGCCGACGGATCCATGAGCGAGATGTGCGGCAACGGCATCCGCGTGTTCGCCAAGCACCTTGTCGACGAAGGTCTCGTCGACGGCGAGCATCCGGTCGAGATCGGCACGCGCGACGGCATCAAGACCGTCACGGTCGACGGGCAGATCTATAGCGTCGACATGGGCGTTCCTGACATCGGCGGGAGCTCCAAGGTCCGCGTCGACGACCACGCCTGGGACGCCCAGGACATCCGCACCGGCAACCCCCACGCGGTCGCCTTCGTCGATTACCTAGCAGACGTGGGCACCCTCGCCGACGAGCCCGAGTACGACCAAGACACCTACCCTGAGGGCGTCAACATCGAGTTCGTCGTGCGCGAGGGCGACCACCACGTCGCGATGCGCGTCCATGAACGTGGCTCGGGTGAGACCCGCTCCTGCGGCACCGGCGCCTGCGCCGTCGGCATCGCCACCGCCCTCGCCGACGACGCCGACCAGCCCGTGACCTACCGCGTCGACGTACCCGGCGGCACCGTCCACGTCGAGTGGCGCGCCGACGGCCACGTCATACTTGCCGGACCCGCAGAGATCGTGGCGCGGGGAGAAATGGAGTGGCTCGTATGAGCGACGAATCGTACGAAAACGAGTTCACCGCCGAGGAGAACACCAAGGACCTCGAGCTGGAGGAGCGCAACTCGCTCCGCCGCGTCGCTGGCCTGCGCACGGAGCTCCAAGACATCACCGAGGTCGAATACCGCCAGCTGCGCCTCGAGCGCGTCGTCCTGGTCGGCGTATGGACCGACGGCAACTCCGACGACGCCGAAAACTCCCTCGCCGAGCTTAAGCTGCTCGCGGAGACCGCTGGTTCCGAGGTGCTCGACGCGCTCATCCAACGGCGTCAGAAGCCCGACCCCGCGACCTACATCGGCACCGGCAAGGTCGAGGAAATCAAGCTCGTCATCGAGCACACCGGCGCCGACACCCTGATCTGTGACGGCGAGCTCGCGCCCAGCCAGCTCCGCAACCTCGAGGATCGCGTCGGCATCAAGGTCGTCGACCGCACCGCGCTGATCCTCGACATCTTCGCTCAGCACGCCAAGAGCAAAGAGGGTAAGGCGCAGATCGAGCTTGCGCAGCTGAGCTACCAGATGCAGCGTCTTCGTGGTTGGGGCGGCAACCTGTCGCGCCAGGCCGGCGGGCGCGCCGCGGGTGGCGAGGGCATCGGTGGCCGTGGCCCGGGTGAGACCAAGCTCGAGACCGACCGCCGCAAGATCCACAACAAGGTCGTCAAGCTGCGCCGTGAGCTCAAGGAGATGCGCACGACGCGCGACACCAAGAAATCGCAGCGAGTGGTGCGCGAGATACCCGCCGTCACGATCGCCGGCTACACCAACGCGGGCAAGTCCAGCCTGCTCAATGCGTTGACCAACGCTGGCGTGCTGGTCGAGGACGCGCTCTTCGCGACCCTCGACCCCACAACGCGTCGCACCGAGACCTCCGACGGGCGCGTCTACACGCTCTCTGACACGGTCGGGTTCGTCCGCCACCTGCCCCACCAGCTCGTCGAGTCGTTCCGCTCGACCCTCGAGGAGGTCGGCGACTCCGACCTCATCGTCCACGTTGTCGAAGGCGCCAACCCCGACCCCGAGGGCCAGATCGCTGCGGTGCGCGAGGTGTTCGCCGAGATCGACGCGCTCCACGTGCCCGAGATCATCGTCATCAACAAAGCCGACACCGCCGACCCGCTCGTCATCAAGCGCCTCCTCGGCAATGAGCCCCACGCGGTCGTCTGCAGCACCAAGACCGGCGAAGGCATCGCCGACGTCCTGGCCGCGATCGAAAAGGACCTCCCGCAGCCACGCATCCGCGTCGAAGTCATGCTGCCGTATGAGCGGGGCGATCTGCTCAACCAGATCCACGTCCGCGGCGAGATCGAGTCGATCGAGCACACGGCCGACGGCACGCACGTACGCGCCCGCGTCAACGAAGGCCTGGCCGACGCGCTCGGCATCTACACCGTCATCCCGACTGCCTAGCCCGTATGAGCGACCCCCAGCTGATCGAGCTCAGCCGTGACGGGCTGAGCGTCACGATCTCGACCCATGGCGCCGAGATGCACTCGCTGCGCGGGCCCGATGGCCACGAATACCTCTGGCAAGCCGGCCCGGCCTGGAAGCGCCACGCGCCAACCCTCTTCCCCATCGTGTGCCGCGTGCCCAACAACGAGATCTCGGTCGACGGCACGACATACCCGATGCCGCAGCACGGGTTCGCGCGCGACTCTCAGTGGACGCTCGTCGAGGTCGACACCCACCATGCGCGCTTCACTCTCACTGACAGCGACTCGACGAGGGTGCATTTTCCGTATGCGTTCGAGCTCGCCGTCGACTACTCGCTTGACGGCGCTGGATTGGCGATCGCCTTCGTGCTGACCAATCGCGGCGACGTGCCATTGCCTGCGTCGCTCGGCTCGCACCCGGCGTTTGCGTGGCCCCTCGACGACAGCGGAGCGCGCGGCGAGCACTGGGTCGACTTCGCGTCGCCCGACACCGGGTCCTTTCGGCGCGTCGACGACAACCTGCTCCGGCCCGAGAAGTTCCCCACGCTTGCTCGCGACGGTCGACTCATACTCGAAGAAGCCTATTTCGACGAGGGCGCGTTGATCTTTGAGCACGTGGGTTTCGATGCACTGGAGTATCGCGCGCCATCGGGTCGGGGTATCGCGATGACCTGGATCGGCTTCGAGCAGATCACCGTATGGACTCCGCTCACGGGCGACCTGATGTGCATCGAGCCGTGGCGCGGGTTGCCGGCGCCGGGGGATTTCGCGGGCGATTTCGCCGACAAGCCCGACCAGTTCGTCGTCCCGCCGGGCCAGTCGCGCCCCTTCGCGTACCACCTCGCGCTGCTCACCTAGCCCCTGTCGCTATCCCATGAGGCCATGGGAAAGGTGCACCTCTCATGGGTTGCAACCCGTGAGATGAGTCGAATCCCCATGGCCTCATGGGAAACCGACGAGCAGGGTGTGGACGGAGGTTCGTATGTTTGACGCCGCCCCGATAGCCTTCACTCGTGACCTCGACCCCCTCCGTACGCGATGTGCTCCATGCGGCGGTCGAGGCAGTTGGCGGCCAAGAACGCCCCGGCCAGATCGAGATGGCCGAGGCCATCGAGCAGTCCCTCGAGTCCGGCAGACACCTCTTGATCCAGGCGGGCACCGGCACCGGCAAGTCGCTCGGCTACCTCGTCCCGAGCCTGCTCCACCACGAGCGCGTGGTCATCGCGACGGCCACCCTCAACCTCCAGCACCAGCTCGTTGAGCGCGACATCCCCGCGCTCAAGGCGGCCGCCGCAGCCACCATGGAGACGGTGCCGCTCCACGCCGTCGTCAAGGGTCGCGGCAACTACGCCTGCCTGCACCGCATCCGCGAGGGCGCCCCCGACGACGAAGGTGCGCTCATCGAGATCCCCGAGGGCACGCTCGGCGCCGAGGTTCTCGAGCTGCGCTCTTGGGCTGAGGAGCAAGCCGAGCGCAAACTCATCGCCGACCGCGACGCTGCCCCCTCGCACACCGACCGCGCCTGGCGACAGATCAGCGTCCAGGCCCGAGAGTGCCTCGGCGCCGCCAAGTGCCCGTATGGCGCGGAGTGCTTCGCCGAGAAGGCCCGCGAGGACGCCAACAAGGCCGAGGTGATCGTCACTTACCACGCACTGCTCGCCATCGTTGCGATCGACGGCGTGCCGATGCTGCCCGAGTATTGCGTGGTCGTCGTCGACTAGGCCCAC
>JAOPXA010000147.1 GCA_025965395.1 Nocardioidaceae bacterium
GCGGCCGAGGCGGCGCAGGCGGATCGCGTTGGCCTGGTCAAGCGTCAGGGCAGGTTCGTTGAGCGGCACTTCGGTCGGGCGCAGGCCTGCGAGGAAGATCGCGACATGGCGGCGCCAAGCTGCGTCGCCGCTGTCCTTGGCGGTAGCGATGACACCCGGGAGCGACCACAGCAGGATGTCGATGTCGCTCAGGTTGGCGTCTGCTCGGATCCGCTGATGCGCCTGGGCGTCAATCAGGAGCTCACCGATCAGGTCGTGGCACTCATTCTTGATGGCGACCGACTCGTCATCGTTCCAGAGCTTGGCGAGGCAGCCGCGTTGAGTGTTTTGCGCCGCGGCTAGCTCAAACAAGTACTGTTCGAGCCCACATCCATCCGCCACCGTGAGCGATTGGCGTGCGAGTGCGACTAGCTCCTCAAGCAACTGACGTACGAGTTCGCCGATGAGCGCTTCCTTGGTCGGGAACCGGCGGTACAGCGTGCCCATACCGACTCCGGCGACGCGCGCGACCTCGTCGACGCTTCCGTCGAGCCCGTGCTCGGCGAAGACTTGGCTTGCAGCATCGAGCAGCCGCTGGCGATTCTCTGCCGCATCTCGGCGCAGAGTCTTGACCTCAGCCTCGGCGCTCATTCGGGCTCGTCGCCCACGACCGTGCCGCCAGCCACAGCGGCCATCTCGGGGTGTCGCAGCTCGACATGAGGTTCGTGGTGCGTGGTCTTGTTGCGAACGATCGCCGGGATGAAGAGCGCCACGAGGACGCTGGCGCCAATGGCGACGGTCATCAGCAAGAACCCATTCGTATAACCCGACTCTTCCGGCAGCTCGCCGGGGAGCACTCCGGCGGCCACCACGCTAGCCATGAGCGCTGCACCAATCGAGCCGCCGATGGTCCGGATGTTGGCGTTCATGCCGCTGGCGACGCCAGTCTGCTCGGGGGGGACGGCGGCGACGATGAGGTTGGAGATAGCGGCGAACGCCATGCCGAACCCCACGCCGAAGATAGCCGATGCGAGGTAGAGCTCCCACTTGCTGTCATGAGCGAAGGCGAACGTCGCCAGCGAACCCATGGTGATCAGCGAGCCGACGATGAGAATCCGCTTCGACCCGAAGCGCTCGGCCATGCGACCTGTCAACATGCCCATCACGAACATCGTGATGCTCGAGGGCAGCAGCATGAATCCCGACTCGGTGATGGACGCGCTGAACCCGTAGCCCGCCGAGCTGGGCGTCTGGATCAACGCGGGCAGGAAGGCGAACGTGGAGTACATCGCCATGCCGAAGAGAAACGCAACGAGGTTGGTGGTCCAGACGGCCCGCACGCGCATCATCTTCATGTCGACCAACGGGTTGACTGACTTGGTCTCGACCAGGATCCAGAGGATGACCGCGACGGCTGCCACAGCGAAAAGGCCGAGGACCTTGGACGAGCCCCACCCCCAGGTCGATGACTTGCTGACGGCCAGTAGGAGGGCTATGAGCCATGCAGAGAGCAGGAGCGCAGCGAGCCAATTGACCTTGCCTTGCGTGCGTACCTCCGACTCTGGAACGTAAAGGAATGCGCCGACGGCCGCGATGAGGGTGAGGATGAGGGGGAACCAGAAGAGCCAGTGGTAGCTGAGGGCATCCACGATCGGACCGCCGAGCACCGTGCCGATGCCGGCTCCGACGGCGGTGAGAGCAGCGATGATGCCGACCGCTCCAGGAACCTTCTCGCCGGGGAACTCGTCACGAATGATGCCGAAAGCGAGCGGGATGACTCCGCCGCCGATGCCTTGGATCACGCGACCAATGACCATGACCATCAGGGAGGTCGCAAGCGCCGCGATCAAGGAGCCGAGTGCCAGTGCGAGGAGAGCAAAGACGAACATCCGCTTCTTGCCCCTCATGTCGCCGAGCCTGCCAACGATGGGAGTAGAGATCGACGCTGAGAGCAGGTAAGCGGTCAAGACCCACGTGACATTGGTCTGCGTCGAATGGAGTGCGGCTTCCAAGGTCGGCATGACCGGTATGACCAGCGACTGCAACAGCGCGTAAGCGAGGACTCCGATAGCCAATACGGCAAAAGTGACTTGATAGTTCGTACGCTTTTCAGTGGTTTTCATCGGGCTCCTACGCGGCCGGAGGGGGCGATTCCCCCTGCCATGGAGCAATGTTAGCCCATATGCGGAGCGTTCGCTCCGCTTGGTCGGCGATGCCTTCCTTGACATGCCAGTGGTGCCGGGTGAGGGTGGAAAGGCGCGGGAACTTCTCGCTGCAGCTCATTCGGGGGAATGATTAGATGCGAAGAATTATCATTTTTGCTGTCGCTTTGGTGGTCGCCGCCGGCCTCACAGGTCCGGTCTCGGCCGACGCCGCAGTCAACGACAAGGTCAACACCAAAAAGCTCCGCAAGGCCGTCACGGTCAACGGAATCCTGAAGCACACGCGGCAGCTGCAGGCCATCGCCAACAAGAACGACGGAAACCGTGCTGCCGGCACGCCTGGCTACAAAGCGTCCACGAAGTACGTCATCCAAGAAGCTCAAGAACGCGGGGTATGCGGTCAAGCGTCAGACCTTCACTTTTCCGTCTGTCCGTGAACTCGCCCCAGCGGAGCTGTCGCAGGTGACACCGACCGCGGTCGACTTCGCGACCGCGACCTTCGACTACTCAGGCAGTGGCGATGTGACCGGCATCGTGGTTCCGACCAACGATGTGGTGATCCCCGCCGCGGCCGAGCCCAGCAGCACCTCTGGCTGTGAGGCGAGCGACTTCGCGGCCGCGCCATCGGACCCGGCGATCGCACTCATACAGCGCGGAACGTGCGACTTCTCGGTCAAGGTTGCCAATGCGGTCGCTGCGGGTTACGACGCCGTGGCGATCTTCAACGAGGGCAACCCTGGGCGTACCGACCTCCTCGTGGGCACGCTGGCAGATCCTGTGGACATCCCCGTCGTCGGGCTCAGCTACGAAGACGGCGTCGCGCTCTTTGATGCGACCGAGTCCGGACCTGTCACTGCCCGAGCTTTTACGTCCACTGAAGTCAATCTGAACGCCAAGACGAGCAACATCATCGCGGATTCCCCGAACCTCAAGAAGAGTGACGAGGTGATCGTCGTGGGCGCCCACCTCGACTCGGTCTTCGAAGGGCCGGCCATCAACGACAACGGCACGGGCACGGCGACGATTCTCGAGATCGCCGAGGAGATGTCGGCCCTGAAGTACACCAAGAAGCTCAAGCGACCGGTTCGCTATGTGTTCTTCGGTGCCGAGGAAGCGGGGCTGCTGGGTTCGCAGCACTATGTCGACAGTCTCAGCAGCGCGAAGCTGGACAAGATCTACGCCAATCTGAATTTCGACATGCTGGGCTCGCCCAACTATGTGCGGTTCGTCTATGACGGTGATGGGTCGGACACTCCCGACGCGGGTCCGGCTGGTTCGGACGGCATCGAGAAGGTCTTCACGAAGTACTTCTTAGCGCACAAGCTAGCGAGCTCGCCCACGGCGTTCGATGGACGATCCGACTACGGACCCTTCATCGCGGCAGGTATTCCTGCCGGTGGATTGTTCAGCGGCGCGGAGGAATTGAAGACACCCGAGGAGGCTGCCACGTATGGCGGAACCGCGGGCGAGCCTCTTGACGCGTGCTACCACCAGGCGTGCGACACGACCAACAATGTGAGCGCCAAGGCACTCTTCGAGCTGGGGGATGCGGCGGCGCACGCCACGCTCGCGTTGGCCATGTCGAAGAAGGGCATCTACCCGGACGCGAGCAAGGCGGCGCAGAGCGCGAAGGCGTCGACGGCGGGCTCGAGCTCGGATTGGCGCGGCAACGCACTGGTTCGCTGATAGGCGGTCGCACGTAGCCTGGGAGGCATCCGGCAACCCACGTCCCACCTCTGGTGCGCAGGCTCCGGCCACCGGAAGCCTCCCATGGACCTCCTCAAGCTCTCCGTGATCTCTCGCTCTCGCAAGGAGAATGAGCAACGGCTCCCGCTCCACCCCGCACATCTGGAGCGGGTGCCTGAGGAGATCCGGCAGCGCGTCTTCCTCGAGACCGGGTATGCAGAGACGTTCGGCATTCCCGACCGCGATATCGCCCACCTCGTGGGCGGTATGCGCGACCGTGCCGAGCTGATCAACGAGTGCGACGTCGTGCTGCTGGCCAAGCCGCAGTTCGAAGATCTGCAGGAGATGCACGCCGGGCAAACGCTCTGGGGCTGGCCGCACTGCGTCCAGGACCAGCGTCTGACGCAGGTCGCCA